>JBLYYU010000158.1:0-3364 GCA_048550275.1 Polyangiales bacterium | reverse complement strand
CCCACTACCTGACGCTCGAGCTCATCGAAGGGACGGACCTTCGCCTCGCACTTCGATCGCTGCGCCGCCGTGGAGAGACGCTCGCACCGGGGCTCGTCTCGCATCTCGCGCATTCGCTCGGCGCGGCTCTCGATTTCGCGCACACGGCCGACGAACGTGGCGAGGCCTTCGGCATCGTCCACCGAGACGTTTCGCCCTCGAACGTCTTGCTGAGCAACGCCGGCGAAGTGAAACTTGCCGACTTCGGAATCGCGAAGGCGATGAGCTTGCCTGGCAGCATTCAGAGCGGCGCCCTCAAGGGAAAGATCCCGTACATGGCGCCCGAGTACGCGCTCGGACGCCAATGCAGCCCTCGCTCGGATCTTTTCTCGCTCGCCGTGCTGCTTTACGAAAGCCTTGCTGGGTATCGGCCCTTCGACGGCGGCGGTGACATTCAGACCCTCGACCGCGCCCGAAGCGGCCTGCACGAGCCGATCCAAGAAGCCGCGCCACAAACGCCGAGGCCGCTTGCGGATGCTATCGAGGCCGCGCTGGAGCCCGCACCGGAACGGCGCCCCGCAAACGCCTCGGTGTTCCTCGACATGCTGGCGGACGCTCCTCCGCCTCCGCTAGCGCAACGTGCCCTCGGCGCGCTCGTGCGTTCGGTCGCGTTGGACGACGCCAATCCGAGCTCACCCGGCCTGGCGTCGACCCGCCCTGCGCCTACTCGGCGTCCTCGGAAACGCCTTCCATCTCGCCGGTAGCGCTTCCGTAGGTGTTCTTCTCCTGCTCCTCGAGCAGGCTGAGGCCGATGGCCATCGCCTTGCGAACTCGCGTGAGCAGAGCCTCGTCGGTGGCGATCTTCTCGACTGCCATCGAAAGCTTCGATTCGAGCTGCGACTTCATCGCCTCGAGTGAGCCGACGCGCGACTCCAGGTCACGCTTGTTTCCTTCGAGCTGCTCGACCTTGCTTTGGCTGGACTCGAGACCGGCCTGCAGCCCATCGCGCTCCTCTTTGACCGTGCCGAGCTCGTCCTGGAAGCGATCCCGAATCCCTTGCGTCTCGGTGAGCAGGGTCTTCGTGCCCTCGAGCTCCGTGCTCGTCTCGCCAAGCTTGGTCTCGAGCTCGAGCGCTCGCTCCCCGTTCATCGTCTCGCGTTCGCGCGCACCGGAGAGCTCGGTCTCGGTGTCGGCGAGCTTCCGCCCGAGGGTCGCGAGCTGCTTCGAGTGCTCCTGTTCCTGCACCTCGAACTCGGCTTGCTTCTCGCTCTGAAGCGCGGCTTCCCGCTCTTCCATCGTTCGCTGCCAAAGCGCCTCGGCCTCCGCATTCTTCGTAGCCCAGGCAGTGTCGAGCTCCTCGGTCAGCGACGCCAGAGCGGCCTGCTTTGCAGCGCCAGCCTCGGCGGCGGCCTGTGCCAGAGCGGCGGCCTGTGAATCGGCCAGCTCCGAACGAAGCGTCGCCAGCGCGCTCTCCTTTTCGCTCGCGGCAGCGTGAAGCGCCGCTTCATTGTCTTCTCGCGCGTTGGCGAGCGCAGCGGCGGCCTCGGCCTTGGCCAAATCCAGCGCTTCTTCCTGCGCAATGCGAAGTCGCGCCGTCTCGGTGTCGTGTGCGCTCTTCAGCCCTTCGACGTCCGCCACACGGGCTTCGCGTTCTTGATTGAGCTCAACCTCGAGCCCCTCCGCTTTGACCTTCTCGCGCTCGAAGCGCCCCTTCACGTCTTCGTAGCGCTTGTTCGCGTTCTCTTTGTCCTCGGTCAGGCTGGCGATCCCCTCCTGCGCCTTCGACAGCGAGTGTTCGAGCTCGGCGGTCTTCTCATCGAAGTCGGCGCGTGCTCGCTCGAGCAAGATCGATTGATCGCGAAGCTCGATGATCTCTTTGTCACGGCCGCTGACCTGATCGCGAAGCTCCAGGATCTCTTTGTCCTTGGTGTTCAACGCTTCGCGAAGATCCAAGAACTGCCGGCTGGACACGCCACCCGAGTTCTCGGCGAGCTTCGCCTTGAGACCAGAAATCTCGGAACGCAGCCGCGCCACTTCGACTTCCCTCGTCCCTGGCCCCTCGGTCGGAGCAGGCGGGGCGGTGGCCGGGCGCGCGCTCGCCGGCGGCGGCGCCGAAGTCAAGGCCGACAGTGGTGCCGAAGGCGGAGAGGAAGGCGGAAGAGTCGCGTCCTCGATCTCTTCGGGCGGAACGTCTGAGACCATGATCACATCGTCGAGCTCGACGTCCTCGTACTCACCGGTCGCAGACTCGACGCCTTGTACCGTGTCACTGGCCTCGGGACTCTCGGAAGCGGGCTTCGCTCCTCCGTCCATCAGAAGCGCGTCGAAGGCGGTTTCTGCAAACTCATCGATTTCGTCGTCGATCTCGGAATCTCCGCCCTTGTTTGGCAAATCGCTCGACATGGTGTCCTCCGACATGTGGTCTCCCCTTCGAATCCCAAGCTTAGGTTAGCAGCGTTCTCGCCTTTTCAACGAAGGTGAAAGCACGCGCCCCCCGGCGCTTGCAAAGTTACGCCTTCGTCAAAAAAAGAATAGAAGGCGGGGCCTCGTCCTGTCAACGTTCGAGGCGGCTCAAAACTCGTGTTCGCGAAGGTTTTCAGTACGCGACTCGAGCGTTGGCCGCGAGCTGGAAGAGCGCAGGCCGATCGAGGTCTCCGAAAAAGGCGTAGTTCACCCCGCCGTGCTGGCGGATCGTGACCACGTTTCCACCCACATCGTGATAGTAGACCTCACGCCCTCCGACATGTGTGCGATGGGCGTTTCGGACGATCTCGGAGGACTGAAAGACCAGCAGGGTGACCCTCTGGCCACCGCGATTGTAGAAGAGCGCGGCCGCCGGGTGAGCGCCCACTTTGATGAAGCGAGCGCCGACGAACTTCATGCTCGGCTCCTCGAACTGCGCCGGCTTCACGGGAAACGGGGTCTTGCCCTGAAAGTACCGGACGACTTCCTGTGGAGCTTCGGCGTGGACATCGGACGGTAGGGCCTGCGAGTGCAAGTTCACCACGTCCTGGAGCATCCCAGCGCTTTGGTAGTCGGTCCTGCCGGGCAACCCGACGACGCCACCGACGATCAAAATCCCCGCTGCGGCTGCCGCAAAGGTCCAGGTCTGCCGGAGGTGCATCGGACGTGCTTCGATTGTCTTGGCCTCTGCCCTCGTCGCGTCGATTTCGTCGAGGCGGTGCAGAGCCCGATCCCAAAGATGCGCGGGTGCGTGAACGCCGCCGATGGAGTCCCGAGTCTGTTCGAGCACGGAGCGTTGGAACGCGAAGCTCTCCTGACAGCCGGGACAGGCCTCCAGATGGCGCTCGAACTCGATCTGCGAGGCCGGATCGAGCTCGCCGTCTACGAACGCGCCGAGGTGTCGTCGCACCAGCTTGCAAGT
>JBLYYU010000157.1:0-3057 GCA_048550275.1 Polyangiales bacterium | reverse complement strand
TTGATTGCCGCTGGTTGCGGCAGCGACAGCAGCGCGGCTGGCGGCTCCGGCTTCGAGCCGCCTGAATATGGAAGCTGGGTGAAGTACGAGCCCGAGGGCGCGACCTGCAGCAACGGTAGCCAGTACAAGTTCTGGGTGGAGTTCTCCGAAACGTCGGACAACGTCATCGTCTTCTTCGAGGGTGGCGGCGCTTGCTGGGACTATGAAAGCTGCAGCGGCAACGGCGGCATTCGTGGCGCGGCAAATCCGAACGGCCTTCCCGACACGCACGCCGATGCGCAGCGAGATGTTGCTGGCATCGAGGTTGGGGCGAGCGAGATCTACCCGCTTCTGAATCAGGACCCGACGGTGAGTCCGATGGCCGACTGGAACAAGGTCTTCGTGCCGTATTGCACTGGTGACGTGTACTCCGGCGATCGAACCGTGACGTACGAAGACCCCGACGGCATCGAGGACGACGTCGAGTTCATCCACGCTGGCCATCCGAACATTCTCGCGATGACTGAGATGCTCAACGAGATGTTCGACACGGTGCCGAAGCTCTTCGTCAGCGGCTGCAGCGCGGGCGGCGCCGGCTCGATCACGAACTACTACTTCCTGCGAACGGGCATCGACGGGGTGCAGAGGGGCTACTTGCTCGACGACTCCGGGCCCCTCTATCCCGACCAGGAGATGACCAGCCGCTCGCTCGCCTTGCACGACAGAGTGCGAACCTCTTGGGATGCAGACAAGCTCATCGACAGCGCGCCACGTGCCGAGGAGCTCCGGTCCGATTTCGGCGCGATCAACACCGTCCTCGCCGAGGAGTTTCCGGACGACCGGCTGGCGATGACGTACTTCCGCCTCGACTACAACTACTCCCTGTACTCGTACGAGCGCTTCTGGACTCGCGACGGGGACAGCATCGTGCCGTTCGCCGGTTCGGGACTCGGCCTCGACCAAAATGTAGCGCTCGACCGAGCCGCCATTCACAGCCTCTGGTGGGACGACACGGCGCTCCTTCGAGCCCAGTACGACACCAAGAGCAACCTCGGCTACTACATCCCGTTCTATCGGACGACCAACAGCAGCCATTGCGTGACCATCCCGGGTCTCGAGGAGTTCAGCCTGGGTGAGGCGCTCAATCTATTCCAAAACGACTTTGCGACCTTGGCGTGGGCCGGCAGCGAAATCGGTGACATGAACCTCCGCGACTACGTCGAGCACATGATCAACGACGACGAGCCACTCGAAAGTCATTTCGAGGAAGAGGGTGAGGGCCCGTACGTCCCCTGCACGCCAGCGGACTTCGACGCCGACGCTTGTGAAGCTGCGGTCAACCCCCCAGAGATGTAGCCGGGGGGCCTCGCCTCAGTTCCAGCGGAAGCCTTCCATGGTCTGTTTGGCCGTGTAGCGCGGCTCGAAGCCGGTGGCTTCCACGAACGCCCTGTTGTCGATGACGATGGGGTACTTCACGTGCGCGATTGCGTCGTCCGGAAGGTACGGAAAACCAAAGCGTCCGAGGACGGCCGGGTAGAGCGGCTCGGGGATCGGCACCGCTCGCTTGCCTGTTGCCTCGCAGACTATCGAGAGCGGCACGGGCGGGGGGCCGGCCACGTTGAAGACGCCGCGAAGCTTCTTCTCCACGGCCAATGTGATCGCTTCCTCGGCGTCCCATTCGTGCATGAGCTGATAGAGCGGGTCGAAGCCCATCACCATTGGTACGCGTTGCTTCGAGAGGAAGCCGGAGAGGGTGCCGCCGCGGCTCGGGCCGAGGAAGTAGCAGAGGCGAAGGACGGCGGTGTTGAGCTCGGGCCATCGCCACAGTGCGCTCCCTGCGTAGAGGTCCGCGGCAACCAGGTCGGCCAGCTCCTTGAAGGCGGCGCCAGCGAGCGGAGGCTCGTCCTCGGTGTGGTAGAGAGGAGAGTCCGGCGTCGCTCCGTACACGGTGTGCCGGCCGACAAACACCGCCTGCTTCACGTCGTACTCATGGCAGTACTCGAAGAGCTTGCGGGTGCCGCCGAGGTTGATGCGATAGCGCTCTTCGGTGGCCGTCGTGAAGTGGGTGACCGTCGCCATGTGGATGAGGGCATCGGGCCGGGAGATCCGGAACACATCTTCGGCGGGGCGTTTGCGGATGTCGGCCTGATGCATCTCGACGCCCTCTGGCACATCGGGCCAGGGGCGGCGGTCGATGCCGATCACCTTGTAGCCACGGCGGACGAGGCGATACGCCACGCCGCGCGCCAGAGTGCCGCTGATTCCCGTGATCAAGATCTTCATCGACTCTGCTCCTCGTCCGGATCGGGCATGCGGTCGAACATGAACGCCCGAGGGCGCGCGTCGAGCCCGGTGCTAATCAGGCGTTCCATCGAGTGGCGGACTTCCTCGACGTACTGCTGAATCACGTGGTCCGGCTCGGATCCGTCGCCTTCAAAATGCATGGGTGGGCCGTAGTAGACCTGACACGCAACGGGCAGGGGAAAGAGAACGAGCTGCGGTGCGACCGGAACGAACGGCCCGTTGACCAGCTTGGCCAGCCACTTGATGTGGAAGAGTTGCGGGAATGATTCCTCCCCGCCGATGAACGCGCAGGGGATGATCGGTGAGCCGGTCTTCAGAGCGAGGCGCATGAACCCCGTACCCATGCGCACGAGCTTGTAGCGATCTCTGTAGAGCTTGCCGGCGCCTCGTGCGCCTTCGGGAAACACCAGCACCAGCCGCTCGTCGTCGAGCAGTTGCTCGCCGTGCTCTGGAAGCCCGGTCAGGTGGCCGAGCTTTCGAAGGGCCGGTCGCGCAAACGGCGAGCGGGTCAGGAAGTACTCGGCCATCCCCTGACCAAGCCGGGGTGCTTCGTCGTTGAGCAGCAGGGAGGTCAGGATCATCGCCGCGTCCGCTCCGAGGCCGCCCGAGTGGTTTGCGATGATGAGGCCGGACCCCGTGGCGGGAACGTTCTCGAGACCAAACGCCGTCACCTTGAGGTAGTGACGGTACACATACGCCATCGGCGAGTACGCGCGGACGAGTGACTTCTGCGAGAGTCCAAACCGATCGAAACCGTAGTCGTCGAACTCGATC
>JBLYYU010000156.1:0-12227 GCA_048550275.1 Polyangiales bacterium | reverse complement strand
TTTGGGGCAGGGCTCTACGTGAGCGAGATGGTGACAGCGAGGCCGCTCGTCGAGGGCCGGGCCAAGACCTTAATGCTCGCGGAGTTTGGGAAGGACGAGTCGCCGCGAAGCCTTCAGCTCTACGGCGTCGACCCGCACTACGTGGGAGAAGCGGTCAGCTGGCTCGTCGGCGATGCTCAGGTCGATCACATCGACATGAATTTCGGCTGTCCCGTTCCCAAGGTCACGCGCAAAGGCGGCGGGTCCGCCATCCCGGCCAAGCCACTCCTGCTCGCAAAGATCGTTCGAGCCGCCGTCCAAAACGCCGGAGACATTCCGGTGACGATCAAATTCCGAATGGGCATTGATGAGGGTTTGCTGACCTACGAGGACGCTGGGCGCATCGCGGAAGAAGAAGGCTGCGCGGCGGTCGCCTTACACGCTCGCACCGCAGCACAGCTCTACGACGGTGAGGCGCAATGGGGTGCAATCGCGAGACTCAAAGAGACCGTTCGATCGATTCCGGTTCTCGGCAACGGCGACATCTGGGAGGCACATGACGCACTTCGAATGATGCGCACTACCGGCTGTGATGGTGTGGTCATTGGCAGGGGCTGTCTCGGGCGCCCGTGGCTCTTTCGCGATCTGGCGGATGTCTTCGAAGGACGCGAGCCCCAGAACCCGCCGAGCTTCGGCGAGGTCGCCGGGTTCGCCCTCGAGCACGCCAGGCTCCTCAGCGAATGGGCCGGGGAAGCCACCGCCATGCGGATGTTCAGACGGCACAGCAGCTGGTACACCAAGGGCTTCCGCGGCAGCGCCAAGCTCCGAGCTCGCCTGATGCGGGTGACTACGCTCGCCGACCTGGAAGAGGTGCTGGGTGCCGCAGACGCCTCCGAGCCCTTCCCGCCCGAGGCGATGAGAGTCCCCCGGGGCAAGACCGCTGGGCGGCAGAAGGTTTCGCTGCCCCAGGGTTTCCTCGAGAATCGACTGACCGACGACTCCTCTCCCGTGTACGTCGATCCTGGCAGCGGGGGATAGAGTGGACTCGCAGCGAATCGACCCTAGGCTCCTCGATTCAAGGAGCAACGATGTCGGAGCACAAGGCAACTGTTCATTGGAATCGGCAAGGAACCGAGTTCACGCAGAAAGAGTACACGCGTGACCACGTCTGGGCATTCGATGGCGGAAGCGAGGTCCGGGCCTCGTCAGCGCCGCAGTACCTCGGGAACGAGGCTCTAGTCGACCCGGAGCAAGCGTTCGTCGCGTCACTGTCGAGCTGCCACATGTTGACGTTTCTGGCCCTGTCCGCCCGCGCAGGGTTCATCGTAGACGACTACCGGGACGAGGCGGTCGGCACGATGGAGCGGAACTGGGAGAAGCGAATTGCGATCACTCGCGTGACCTTGCGCCCGTCGATCAGCTGGGGCGGCGACCCGCCGAGCGCGGAAGAGCTGGACAAGCTTCACGCGAACGCGCACCGCCACTGCTTCATCGCGAACTCGGTCACTACCGAAGTCGTAGTCGAAGCGCCGCTCTAGCCAAGCGATACAAAAGGGAACGCCTGCCTGACGGCGATGGTGGGACCGTCAGACAGGCGCTTTGAACAACGCTACGCTAAGCCATCAACAAACCGCGCCCTCTGGCAGGCACTCCCAGCTGGTCCAGCAGTATCCGCAGTATTGGCCGTCGCCACAGCCGGTGGCGCGGCAGTCGAATTCGGAGAGGCACTCGTCGAGCTCTGGAGTCGGCGTCCAACCGCACTGACCCCAGGGCTGGATCTCGCAGACGCCAACCTCTTGGTAACAGGCGAACTCGGGCAAGGCGACGCAGGGTGACGCGACGTCCTGGTTCGCGCAGATCTCACCGTTACAGCCAGTCGGACGGCATTCGTCCGGCGGCTCGCAGGCGCCCGCGTCCGGAGGGAGACAGATCCACTCCGAGGTGCCGTCGGCCGACGGGCAGTGTTCGCAGGTCCATCCCGCCTCGCAGCCATTGGTCCGGCAATCGCCAGCCGGCGGCTCGCACCAGCCGACGCAGACGTCGCACTCGGGGCAAGCCGGGTCTTGGAGGCAGACCTCGGCGGCGTTGCAGCGCTGCTCATCGCCACACTGCTCCGGCCCGTAACACTTGGGGACGCACTCGCCTGCGAAATTCAGAATGTGCGTTTCAACCGGACACTCGTTCTTGCACTCGCCGTCGTGCAAAACGCGAACGTGTGCGCAGCGCGCCTCGCACTCATTACCGTAGGTTCGGCCGTCGACGCCGCAGACCGGAGAGTAGTTCTCGGGACATCCGCAGCGTTCGCACACGCCCTGCTGATCCGGGGCGCCGCCGAAACTGCCGTCCTGGCAAATCCAACCCACCGGGCAGTCGTAGTCGCTGTCACAGTGCGGCTCCCGCGGAATACACTCGCCAAGCTCGCAGACGTACCCCGGCGCGCAGTCGATCAGCGCGCAAAGGTCCACGCACATGCCGGGGGGCGGTGGCTCGGGGATGCTCGGATCGACCATTCCGTCGTCTGCCCAGTCGTACCTCTGACAGTAGTGGCCCGGAGGACAGTCGCCGTCGTCCAGGCACTCGCCCGGATGCGTTTCCGGCAAGATTCGGCACGTGATCTCGAGATCTCCGAGTGGTGTCATCGTGACTAGGCCCTCGAGGTACGTCCGCTCGCCATCGCAGAGGAGCTGCCCCTCACCGAAGTACTCCGCGTCGAAGATCGGTGGATCGAGGAGCTGGAAACTGGCTCGGAAAGGGTTGCCGAGGCGCAGCATCTCGTGCGGCTTGACCGCGACGATTCCGGTGATGCCTGGTGCCTGCGGGCTCTGGCACTCGGCCCTGAACCCAGCGTTCCATCGCGGATCGACGCGGCACATGCCATTCCCGAAGCTCTCCAAGCACTCGACGAGCTCGTAGGTCGGCGTGAAGCCGCACTGACCGTTGGGCTGACGCTCGCAGCTCGCTTCTTGGTAACACTCGTATACCGGGCGCCACTCACAAGTGCTCGCGATGTCCACGCCCTCTTCGACGCAGAGCTGTCCGCTGCAGCCCGAACGGACGCAGCCCTCGCCTGGCGGATCCTCGCAGTACCCCTCGTGTTGAATTCCTACGCCGGCACAAGCAGCCTCGCAGGCGTTGATGTAGTTCCGCCCGTCACCGCCGCAGACCGGCTCGAAAACACCGGGACAGTTGCATCGAGTAGGCCCCGGAATGCACCAGTACGCGTTTGACTCGGGAGTCTGAAAGGCGGGGTCTCCTTCGCCCGTCGCCGGCATGCAAGCATCGCCAACGAAGCAGTCGCGCGGGTGTCCGCATTGCATCGGCTCGCCGCAGCGACCCCGGTGCGCGACCTCGTGGCCGCCGCGATCCGCGTCTTCGACCGAATAGGTCGTCCCGTCTTTGGCGCAGACGAACCCTTCGAGAGGGGCCGCCTCGCCGCCACTGGTCTCACCACAGCCGGCTAACGTCACGACGGCGCCAAAAATCACACAAGCCATCCAAAATCGAGTCATCGCATCTCTCCACGCGCAGGGGTATTGGCCCCGGTTAGAAGCAACATTGGTGCCAGCGCCTATGCTCCAAAACCAGCGTGATTTCGGAGTCGTGACGAGATCCGCCTGTGCCAGGCCGTGCCAAAGCTCGGCCGGCGCTTTGCAAAAAGGTTCAAGCCGAGCGGCTTCGCCTGCGCTCCAGCCGGGCCAGCCTTCGCTCGGCAGCCTCGCCGCCTTCCGCCAGCGCGGTGCCCGCCGCGTGCTGAAGGGCCCGGTCGAGGTCTTTGCGACGATGTTCGTAGAGCTTGGCGAGCGCGAGTTGGACGACCGCTTCGAGCAGGTCTTCGTCGGCGGCGGCCAGCGCGTCGAGGAGCGCTCGCTCTTCGTCGTCTACGTTTCCGTTTCGACGCGCAACCCTGGCGCTGAGCAGGCAGGCCTCCACCGTGCATGCCGACTCCCCGCCGCCTTGCGCTGCCGCCGATGCGAACGAACGAGCGCGCTCCCGATCCCCGGTACGCTCGGCCAGTTTTGCATACGCCAAGTGGTCGCGGGGGTCGTCTTCACCGTGCACCTCGTCGAAATGACCGACGAGCTCGGCCATCAGCGCCGCCAAGGCAATCAGGTCGTTCGCGTTGTGCTCGATCACTTTGGCGATCGGGGACACCTCACCACCGTCGAGGTAGTCGAAATAGAGCTGCGGGATCAATGCGCCGGAAACATCGTCTTCGCGATACATGCCGAGCACCCGCCGCTCGAGCTCGACCAGTCGGACCGACTTCAGACGCGGCTTCAGAACACGGCGCGCGCAATGCAGCAGGTCGAGATGCGGGGGCAGCTCCGGGGCGCGGACACGGTTGAGCACGAAACGTGTTCGCAGGAGCGGCCAGTCGAATGCCTTTCCGTTGAACGAGACCACGCACGAGCTCTGTCGGAGCCGCTCGGCGAGCCAGCTCAGCATCGGTGCCTCCCGGCCGAGCTCTGGCAGAAAGAGTTGCTGAATCCGCATGGATTGGTCTTCGAACCAGGCGATCCCGATCAAGAACGGCACAGTCCCCGTCCCGCCCGCAAGCCCTGTTGTCTCCGTGTCGAGAAACAGTGCGTTCTGGAGGTCGACCTGTTCGAGTGCCGGGTCCAAGGCGAGCTGGGCCAAGCGCTCGTTCGAGACGCGCAACGCCTCTGCGATCGGTGAACGCCCGTGGTGATGATGCGGCTCGAGATACTCGTCGATCAGATGAAGCTCGCCATGCGCGGTGTCTCGACGCTCGCCAGGCAAGGCGCCACGAACACTAGCCACATCGAGCTGGCGGGGAGTCGTTTGCGCTAGGCGCGCGAGGCTTCGTTTGATCGACATGGGTCCCTAGTGGATTGGTGAATCAGTGAACCGCGCTCACACCAACAGCATCCAACAAGCCGAGTACCAGTCGCTTGCGCGCCGCTTCCGGCTCGTTCGCTTCGGACGCGTCCGGGCCGATGCAGCCTGGACAGCCCTCGTCGCAATCACAGCCCTCGATCAAATGCCGCGCGCGGCGAAGAAGCTCTTCGCGCTCGTCGAATAGGCGCGACGCCAGGCCGATGCCGCCTGCAACGGTGTCGTAGAGAAAGATCGTCGGATCGAAACCGGGGCCCTGCCCCTTGCCGGGCTGCGCCTCGTCTTCGCTCCGACTGCCTAGCGTGCGGCCGAGGTCGCGCGGGTCGATCATCAGACCGACGGCGCCGACCAGATGCATCGCCTTTGAAAGCCCCCGCAGGGCGTCGACGACCACGGCTCGCGGCTCGGACTGGCTTTGCACGAAGTCTTCCGGGAATGTCAGCCAGAACGCGGTCGTGTGCTTCTGCATCTCGGGAAGGTGCACCTCCCCATAGCCAACATTCTCATGGGTGTGGAACTTGATCTTTTTGTAGCCGACGACCTTCTCGATGACGCTGACGTCGCCGAGCGCCGCGTCTAGTGGAACCTCGCCGAGCTCGACCGTCGCGCGCTGGTCTTCCTCTAGGACCGTGACTTTGCTGTGTGTCATCGCGGTGGTGTAGTAGTCCGGCTCCACACGGCGTACGAAGGCCTTGTGGTTGTCGAAATCGAGGCGCTCGACTTGGTATTGCCCGCCCTCGTGTTGATAGATCGCCTGCTCGTGCAGCATCGTGTGAGTGCTCCGCCAGTCCATTTCGGCGATGGTGCGGTTTCCGTCGAGCTCGATGATGACGAAGTTGTCCCAGCTCGCGCTTCGAAGCGAAACGTTGCTGGCCGGATAGCTGTCCGAAGCCCAGTGGTAGTTGGAGCCTTCGGTCCCGGAAGTCGCATGCACGACCCCGTTATCGGCCAAGTAGTCCAGCGCTTCTCCCAAAGCATCATCCGGAACGTCACCGTACACGTCGTTTGATTCGAAGGGCAGCTCAAAGGCGGCGCACTTGAGATGCTGGATCAGAATCTCGATGTTGTCCGGGTCGATTCGAGCGTGCTCAATCGGCGCCGAGACCAGCTGGCGCGGGTGACGGGCCATGTACTGGTCGAGCGGGTTGCTCGACGAAACCAGAACCGAAAGAGACAAATCGCGGCGTCGCCCCGCTCGGCCGAATCGCTGCCAGAGCCCGGCCATCGTCCCCGGATAGCCCGCACAAACGACCGCATCCAGCGCACCGATGTCGATGCCGAGCTCGAGCGCGTTGGTCGCAACCACACAGCGAATCTCGCCCGCCCGCAGTGCTGCCTCGATGCGTCTTCGTGTCTGCGGCAGGTAGCCCCCACGATAAGCATGTATCGCGGAAGGGTCGATCTGGTCCCTGGCCAGTCGGTCACGGAGGTATTTGAGCATCACCTCGACGCCGTTTCGCGAGTTGCCAAACACCAGAGTCGGGACGCCAGCCCGGACGAGGTCCCGGGTGAGCCGTACCGCCGTCTTGATGTAACTCTGTCGAATCCCGAGCTCGGCGTTCACCACTGGAGGGTTGTAGACCAGCAACTGCCGAGGCCCGCTTGGCGCCCCGCTTTCGTCGACGAGCTCAACGGGCTCGCCGCAGATCCTCGACGCATGCTCCCGCGGATTGCCAATCGTCGCTGAGGCGAAAATGAACGTCGGTGAAGAGCCGTGAAAGCGCGCGATGCGCAAGAGCCGTCGCATCACGTTCGCGAGATGCGATCCGAATACCCCACGATAGGTGTGCAGCTCGTCGACGACGACGTACTTCAAGTTCGAGAAGAGCCGCGCCCAGCCAGTGTGGTGCGGCATGATTCCGGCGTGAAGCATGTCCGGGTTGCTGAGCAAGACCCCGGCCTGCTGCCGAGCGGCCCGCCGCGCGTCGTTTGGGGTGTCACCATCATATGTGATCGCGCCTACGTTTAGATCCGCGTCGCGCATCAAGGCGCGCAGAGCTTCTTCCTGATCACGTGAAAGCGCCTTGGTCGGAAAGAGATAGAGCGCAGTCGCCGTCGGATCCGACGACAGCGCTTGGAGGATCGGAAGGTTGTAACAGAGGCTCTTCCCCGAGGCGGTCGGCGTCGCGACGACTAGGTGCTTCCCCGCCGAGGCCAGCTCGAAGGCCCGTGACTGGTGGCTGTAGAGCTCATTGATCCCGCGCGTCTGGAGCGCCTTTGCGATGGCTGGCGCGAGGACATCCGGCATGGGCGCGATCGTCGCTTCCTTTGGAGCGACGGCATGACTCCAGACTACGTTCCTCCAGGTGCCATCCGTTCGCCAGCGTTCGAGCACTTCGGCCGCGCCCTTCACCCGTTCCCAAGGCGCGTCGACCCTCCGAAATGACGTAATCGTGTGACCCGGATGCCCCCCCACTGTGCTCATGCGCAGCACTGTACGGTTGTTTAGTCAACGAGGTCAAGAATCTCCAAGGCATTTGGGCACATGGAGGATTCGCCCTAGTGTGAAGCGTTGTTGAATGTGGGCGGGGGCGACGACGTCGAGGCCCACAACCCAAGAGGAGGAAGAGAATGAGAATCGTTCCATCTTTGTTGATCGCGTTGGCTTTGGTCTTTGGAGTTTCGGTGGCTACCCAGCCGACCGCGAGCGCAGACCGCCGCGACGACGCCACAAAAGCGGCCCAGAAGAGCGCCGACGACGCCAAGGCGGAGGCCAAGGACGCCAAGGCGGAGGCCAAGGACGCCAAGGCAGAGGCTCAGGCCGAGGCCAAGGACGCCAAGTCCAAGGCTCAAGCCGAGGCGGAGGCTCGCAAGGAGGCTCAGAAGGCCAAGGCCGAAGCCAAGAAGGCCAAGGCTGAAGCTTACCGGGCGGAGCAGAAGGCCAAGGCAGAGGACAAGAAGGCCAAACAAGAGGCCTACCGGGCGGAGCAGAAGGCCAAGGCAGAGGCTCGCAAGGCCGAACAGAAGGCCAAACAGGAGGCCTACCGCGCGAAGCAGAAGGAGAAGGCCGCCGCTGCCAAGGCAGCCCGCAAGGAACGCCTCCACGCCCAGGAAGATCGGCGCCACACGTCTCAGCTCAAGCAGATCCAGGCCCGGCGCGACCGCGTGAAGGCGCTCTACGAAAAGCAGACGCGCAACATCGACGCTGCCGAAGCGCGGGAAAAGGCGCGGCACGAGAAGCGCAACACGCAGATCGACGCGCAGTAGCGCGGAGCGGCATCACGAAGAAAAGCCCGTCTCCCTCAGGAGGCGGGCCTTTTTTTGTGCTTGGCGTGAGCGCCCGAGGTTAAGTCTGACCGGGAAGCGGCGCGTTCGGGTCGTACGGCATTTCCTCGCCGGCCTCCATGCGCTCTTGCATTTCGTACTTGGACGGGCAGCGCGGGATGACCTGGTTCGCTAGGAACGTGCCATCGCCGCCGAGCTCACCCTGGACGGTGACTTGAATCCCCATGCCGTCCCGGAATGTGTCCGGCACCACGCACTGAGGAAAGCGAACCGGCATCTCCTTGTCCTCTTTGTAGAGAACGAAACGCCATTCGCAGGGGTCTTCGCGGAACTGGATCGAGCCCTGCCGAAGCTCGCCTTCGACTCGAAGACGGCGCCCCTCATGGGCGTCGGGCTCGGCCATCACTTCGTGCACCAACCTCGAGTACACGAACGGATTGTTGCTGCCCATGAGCAGCCAAGTCGCCGTGCCTACGAGCACTACGAACACGATGGCTACCTTCACGGCGCCGGAAAGCCCCCGCTTGGGCGCAGGCTCTGGCGATGCGTTCGCGTCGTGCTCACTCGTCATGGCCGCAATTATGGTCCGATAAGTCGTTGCCCGCCAGGACGCGCCCAAAACAGCACGCCCCGACGAAAGCTACGGCTCAGCCCAGAATCGTGAACGAAATGACGAGAGCGTAGATGCAGAGCGACTCGATGAGCGCCAGACCGAGAATCAGAGGCACCAGGATTTTACCCGAGGCGTTCGGATTCCGGGCAATGCCCTCGAGGGCAGTGGCCGCCGCGCGACCCTGACCCAAGCCGCAGCCGAAAGCCGCGATGCCGATGCAGAGCCCGGCTGCCATCGCCTTGCCGGCAATTGCAACATCGCCCTCTCCACCCTCCGCATCCTGTGCGAAAGCGGTAGCGGTCAAAGCAAGCGGCGCAAAAAGGCCGACCAGTCGTAGAGCCATTTTCTTCATTTTCGAGAGCCTCCTCAAAACCCCTCTTCCGAGAGGGAAACCTAGTGTTCTTCTTCGTGTTGAATCGCAAGCGCGATGTAGATGACCGACAGTAGACAAAAGACGAGCGTCTGAACCGTCACGACCAGACAACCCATGATGTAAAAGACGACCGGCACGGGCAGGAGAACCATCCCCATCCCGGCAAACAACCCAACGAAGATCGCGAGCACCATGTGGTCAGCGGTCATGTTGGCCATGAGTCGAACGGCGAGCGTGATCGGCCGGACGAAGTGGCTGATGAGCTCGATGAGAAACACCAACGGCCGAATGAACCAGGCGATCCACCAGGGAACCGGAGGGCCAAACAAGTGACCGACGTACTTGACGACGCCGTGCTCCTTGATGCCGTAGACGTGAGTGGCGAAGAAGATGACGATCGCCATCGCGAACGTCGTGCTCAGGTTGCTGGTCGGCGGCAGGAAGCCGGGGATCAGGCCCAAGATGTTGGAGAAGTAGATGACCAGCGCGCAGGTGCCGATGAGCGGCAGGAAGTAGCGCGCCGGCTTCGCGCCCATCAGGTCGGACGACATTTTGTAAGTGGCGCCGACGATGGTCTCGATGAAGCCGTAAAAGCTGACTTTGCCCTCGGGAAGGATGTGATCTTCCGGGTTTTTGAGCCGACGGCTGACCATCAGAGCGACCAAGATGAGACCGAGAATCACGACGGCGTACGCCAGAACGTACTGGGCGCTCAGGTGCGAGTTGTGCTCGAGATAGCTCGGGCCGAACGTGACCGAGAGCCAATGGGCCAGTGACTCATAGAAAGGCAGGAAGCTGAACCATGATTCGCCGTGCGGCATCCCTTACGCCTCCCCCGAGGTCTCGATCTCTGCGGCCGAGAGCATTGCACCCGCGTAGAGCATCCCCACGACTAGGGCGCTGAGCCCGACGGAGAACCCAATCGGGTTGATCGCCAACCGGGCTAGTAAAGCCCAGCAAACGGCGAGTAGAATGATGAGCTTGCTGGCGAGCAGCGCCACCGCGATCGCCCGGCTCAGACCGGCGCCGGTGAGGACCTGGCTCACCAGCCAAATGATCGCCCAGGCATCCACCACAGCGACCAAGCCTCCAACCGCCGCGCCCAAACCAACCTCTGTCCCGCCGAGCGCAAACGCGAGCGCCGTCAGCAGCATCGCTGCAACGGCGACGGAGCGCGGGGTCGTGGTTTTGAGGTTGTCGATCACGGGGTTTTATCTTCGTCTTCGAGGATTTTCTTTGCTCGGCGCACGACCCTGTAGAGGCTTCTGGCGCCCGCGGCAAGGCCGAGAGCTAACCCAATCCATTGAAGCCAAGGCTCAGTGCCGAATTTGCCATCCAACCAGCGTCCACCGAAGTAGCCCACAGCGACCGACAAGCCGAGCTCGAGGCCGATTGTCGACAGGCCAAGAACCTGCTTGAGCTGCTCCCGTTGGTCCCGGGGAATGAACATGGCCAGCACATCTTTTGCCTATAGTTCCAAGGATCAACGCTCAAAGAGCGCGCGGCGTATAGCACGGAGGTATGTGGGGTCAAGGTTGGTCGCGGACCATGCGCAGCGACGAAATTCGTCGATTTTTCCGCCCTAGAGCGCGTTGAACGCGGCCTCGAACGCCCGGCCCGTCTTCCCCATGGCGTCGCCGTCGTGAGCGAGCGAAACAAAGGCGGCCTCGAACTGGCTGCACGGCCAGTAAACGCCGTTTTCGAGGAGCGCCGCGTGCCAGCGGCCGAAGGCCTCGCGATCGGTGTCAGCCGCCTCGTCCCAGTTCCGCACGGGCTTACCGCGGAAGAACGCGGTGAGCATCGAGCCGACCCGCTGAACGGTGATCGGGACCCCCTTCACCCCGGCGTGCTGCTCGATCATCGCTTGCACTTCGGCGCCCTTCTCCTCGAGGTCCTCGTACACGCCTGGCCGGAGCAGATGCTCGATGGTCGTCAGACCCGCTGCCACCGCGAGAGGGTTCCCACTGAGGGTGCCCGCTTGATACACGGGACCGACAGGCGCGATTTTCTCCATGATTTCACGCCTTCCGCCATAGGCGCCCACAGGAAGGCCGCCGCCGATGATCTTCCCCAGGCAGGTGAGATCGGGTCGAATGTCGTACCTCGCCTGCGCGCCGCCCCAGGCGACCCGAAAACCCGTCATGACTTCGTCGCAGATCAGGAGGGCGCCGTGGTTCTGCGTCTGCGTGCGGAGCGCGTAGAGCCACTCGGCGTCCGGAGGGATGCAGCCCATATTGCCGGCGACCGGCTCGAAAATCACGCCGGCGATCTCGTCCCCACGCTCGGCGAAGATCTTCTCGAGCGCATAGCCGTCATTGTACGGCACCACCGCCGTCGTTCCCGCGATCGCCGCAGGGACACCTGCACTGTCGGGCTCGCCCAGGGTTGCCAAACCGCTACCGCCCTTGACCAGCAGGTAGTCCGCTCCGCCGTGGTAGCCGCCGATGCACTTCACGATCAGATCGCGCCCCGTGTAGCCTCGCGCCGCACGAATCGCCCCCATCGTCGCTTCGGTCCCGCTCGAAACCAGCCGCGACATCTCCATCGAGGGCACTGCGTCGCGAAGCCGCTCCGCCATCGTGATCTCGGCCTCTGTCGGCGCCCCATAGCTGGAGCCCTTCTCCGCGGCGCGCTGGATCGCAGCAACCACATCGGGATGCGCATGCCCGAGAATCATCGGCCCCCAAGAGCCGACGTAATCGATGTACTCGGCCCCATCGGCGCCGACCATGATCGGCCCGCGAGCTTCCTTGATGAAAACCGGCTCACCACCAACGGCCCGAAACGCACGAACCGGAGAATTGACGCCACCCGGAATGACTTTGGAAGCACGGATAAAGAGCTCTTGTGAAACAGGGTCGGACATGCAGCGGAGGTTTCCGACAGAGCGCCAACCTGTCAAGCCGTTAACCCGGGACCGGAGGTGGCCTCGGAGCCGGGACCGGTGCCGGGTGGCCGAGACCGAGACCGGTGCCGGCCTCGGAGCCGGGACCGGTGCCGGCCTCGGAGCCGGGACCGGTGCCGGGTGGCCGAGACCGAGACCGGGTGGCCGAGACCGGAGCCCGAGACCGGAGCCCGAGACCGAGACCGAGACCGAGACCGAGACCGGAGCCCGAGACCGGAACCGGACCCGGAACCGGGACCGGGACCGGGACCGGGACCCGAGTCGGGGGCGCTCGC
>JBLYYU010000155.1:0-6681 GCA_048550275.1 Polyangiales bacterium | reverse complement strand
GCCAAGGCGCCCCGTCACGATGAGATCCGGCTCGCGCGACAAGACGTAGGCGCCGTCGCCGAGCTCGTGCCCTTGGATCCCGGTTCCGAAGGTCTCGCTTCGGTGACGCGCGATGTGCGAGTCGTTGAGACCGAGCATGTCGAGCGAGCGCAGCTCCGAATAGAAGGGAATGGCCCCGGCCGCGTCGACGGCGACGAGAGGGTCCCGCGAACCAAACGCCCGCCGCAGCGTGTTCCCGATCGTCGAAGCCAGGACAGTGACCGGCGGTCGTTGCTCTCGCGCAAGCGTGATGTTCTTCTCGGCCTGTTGTGCCCGTCCAAACGAAAAGAGCAACGCGAACGTCGCGAGCCAGGCTCCGGCCTGCGCGAGAGCTGCGCGGTCCTGCACCCAATCCAGCGCATCGGAAACGAGGAAGGCCAGCACGACGTAGCTCGGTATCAGCATCCGGAACCCGTATGGCTGGCAAGTCACGGTTGCGGAGTACGCGGTCCACGCCAGCAGGAGCGTGAAGCCGAGCAAGATGCGCGAGCGGCGGCGCGGACTCCGCCAAGCCACATAGAGCGCAACGAGAGCGGGGATCCAAAGGGCCCACGAAGAAGCCGCGGCACCGCCGACACACTGCGCCCCGCTTTCGAACCGCGCCGAGGTAAACGCGACCTTCGCGCGTGCGGTGTTCGGCAACCAATCACCGTAGTAGACGAGACGAAATCCGACTTGCCCGAGCGTCGCGAGGCCCGGAAGGATGCCCACGGCGATCGCCTGAGCCGCGGCGCGTCCGGACCGGGATCGGACAAGCAGAAACCCGCAGATCACCACGACCAGCAGCGGACCGTCGGGCCTGGTCAGGCAGAGGAGAGCCAGCGGGACGCCGGGCCGAAGCGCCTTTCGCAGGTCCGGCCCCGAATCGAGCAGAGGCCGGATCAAGACGATGGACCAGGCCAAGAGCGCGGCGACCATGCAGCCTTCGAGCCCTGAGACCGCCCAAAGCCCGATCGGCCCCGCAAGCGCGATGAACATGGCGCCCGCGAAGGCGGGCAAGCTCCGGGTCCAGGTTCTTGGAGGGAAGGCGTAGATCAAGGCGGCGATAGTCGCGAGGGCCGAGCCGATGCCGAGGACTAGCGGCGCGTCGAGCAGGTCGACACCCAGCGCGGCGAGGAGAGCGCAACCGAGCACCCAGAGGAGATTCGAGTAACCCTCGACGGGTGGACCGTCGGTCCAGGTGAGCCCCTGGCCTTCGACGAAGCGCTGCGCGTAGCGAAGGGAGATGAACGCGTCGTCGTAGGTGAGAACCGGGTATCTGCGAATGTGGAACAACAGCGTCGTGGCGGCGATGAGCCCGACTACGATTCCGATGAGCCTGGGTGCGGTCGTGTTGTTCTCGTCCGGGCTCACGGACGCCCGTAGAACCCGTATCCGTAGCGGTCGATCGGCGCCGAGTAGAAGACGTCGCCGTAGTAGTCGCCGCGGTTGCCGTAGCCGTAACCGACGTACGTGCCGCCGGACACGTAGCAACTGGACGCGGCCAAGCAGAGGATGAACAAGGTCAGCAGCACGGCGCGTTCGAAAATCCGGCTCATGGGCTCACCTCCGTCTCCGGCGACCATTTCTGAAGTGCGACGGGGGCGCCTGAAGGGTCCACCACCAGCGCGAGCGTTCCGTTTCGAACGTCGGGCCGCGGGGCGATGATCACGCGGCCGCCCAGCTCCGAAGCGCGTTTGGCCAGTGCTGCCGGGTCGTCCACCCGGACGTATGGGATCCAGGTCGAGCCGATCTTCTCGAACGGATTCTGCAGAATGCCCGCCCTCGCGTCGCCCGAGCTCCAGAGAACCCGATAGTTCGACTCCGGCTTCTTCTTCAACGCCTCGATGCGATAGCCAAACGCCGTCTCGTAGAACTCGGCGGCTCGGTCGGCGTGATTGGCGAGGAGCTCGTGCCAGAGCCAGGTGTGAACCGGGGGCTCGACGTCCGGAGGGTCGCCGTCGCTAGATGCCAAGAGATGAAACCGCGCGCCGTCCGAGTCTTCGACGGTGACCACGCTGCCGACGCCGGAGACCTCGATGGGCGGATCGAGTTGCTTGCCGCCGGCCTTGGCCACGGCTTCGATGGATGCGTCGAGGCTCGCAACCGACATCGCGCTCAGCCAGCGCCCCCCCTCGGACGGCTCGCCCTGTTTGCTGGTGTCGAGGATCCCCCCGAGGTTTCGCCCTTCGTAGAGGATCACGCTGTACTGCCCCTCGCCCTTGACCTCGAACTCCCAGCCGAGGAGCCCTCCGTAGAACGCACGGGCCGCCTCGCCATCGTTGGTCACGAGGTTGTGCCAAACGAACTTGCCCGGGATTTGTGTCGCGGTCGGCCCGTCGGCGATTGGCGGCAAGCTGCTGCTGCGGTTGCAGCCGGCGAGCGCGCTAGAAAAGAGCAGGGTGGCGACCGCCAAGCGGAACGCGCGGGGGATATTCGGAAAACGATGCATGGGACTCCAATGCTTCCATTCGAAGCGAGGCGCAGGATACACTATCCGGCCCAACCATGCTGTTAGCTCGCATTCTTCTTTTCGCGACGGGTCTGATGTTCTTCGTCCATGGCCTCGTCTGTTTCATCCACCCGGCGACCATTGGAATCGAGAGTGGCCTCGCGATGCCGACGCCTAGCTCGGTCATCGAGGTTCGCGCCGAGTATGGCGGCCTCCCGATCGCCCTCGGGCTCTTCTTCATCGCGGGCGCGCTCCAGAAGATCCGGCCCCGCAGCGCTTTGCTGGTGATGGTCACCGCGCTCACCGGCTATGCAACGGCTCGCGTTCTCGCGGCCCTGATGATGGGCACGATCGATACCTACAACGGCGCGGCGATCGCGTACGAAGTGATCAGCGCCGGCCTCGGCATTTGGGCGCTCCGGTCCACCTCATCCGACGGCTGAGCTACTCAGCAGCGTCGACGGCGGGCGAGCTCATCGATTCCCGATCGTGAGCCTCATCGAAGTCGATGAGCGGACCCATCGGGACGACGCGGCTCGGATTGATGCTCTCGTGGCTCCCGTAGTAGTGCTGCTTGATGTGGTGCATGTTCACCGTGCCCCGGACGCCCGGCCTCTGATACAGCTCACGCGTGTACGCCCAGAGGTTTTGGTAGTCCGCGACGCGGCGCAGGTTGGTCTTGAAGTGGCCCACGTAGACCGCATCGAACCGCACCAGCGTCGTAAACAAGCGCCAGTCCGCTTCGGTGATCGTGTCGCCCAGCAAGAAGCGTCGGGTCGAAAGTCGCTCCTCGAGCCAATCGAGAGTGTCGAACAACGCGACAAACGCTTCTTCGTATGCTTCCTGTGTGGTCGCGAAGCCGCACTTGTACACGCCGTTGTTGAGCGTGTGGTAGATGCGCTCGTTGACCTGGCCGATCTCTTCGCGGAGCGCTTCCGGGTAGAAGTCGCCAGGCGTAGCGCCGAGGTGATCGAATGCGCCGTTGAACATGCGAATGATCTCCGATGACTCGTTGCTCACGATCGTTCCGGTCTTCTTGTCCCAGAGCACGGGCACCGTGACGCGCCCGCTGAACTGTGGATCGGCAGCCGTGTACAGCTCGTGAAGGTGCTCGACGTCGTGCACCGGGTCCGGGATTACCCCGTCACCTTCGTGGAAAGTCCAACCCTGGGTGCCCATGAAATGGTTCACCACCGAGACGCCGATCATGTCCTCGAGGCCTTTGAGCCGCCTGAAAATCAGTGTGCGGTGTGCCCAGGGGCACGCGTAGGACACGTAGAGATGGTAGCGCCCTGCCTCGGCCGGGAACGCCTTTCCGCTCGGCGCGTTCGTTCCGTCCGGAGTGATCCAGTTCCTGAACTTGGCGTTCGTCCGCACGAACTTTCCGCCGGTGGCTTTCGTGTCGTACCAAACGTCGCGCCAGACGCCTTCAATTAGCTTTCCCATGTGATCATTTCCTTGGATTCAAAGTAAGCGGCCCATTTTCCCGCTCTGATAGTCGCGGAAAGCTTGGCCGATCTCTTCTCGGGTGTTCATGACGAAGGGGCCGTAGGCCACCACTGGCTCGTCGAGCGGCTCCCCGGCAAGAACGAGGACGCGCGCCCCCTCGCGGGCGTGAACCTGCACCGCGCCATCGTCGCTTCGGTCGAAGACTCCAAAATGCCGCGAGGCGACCGGTTCGTACTCGGGCCCCGCGGTGACCTCGCCTTCGAGCGGGAACACCAGGGTGGTCCAGCCCTTCGGTAGGTCGAGCTCGGAGGTGCCATCCTCGTGAAATCGGAGGTCGAGCGTGGTGATCGGCGTGTGTGTGCGTGCGGGTCCCGTCTCCGCGCCGAGCGTCCCCGCGACGAGCCGCGCCTCGGCAGCCCCGAGTTGCAATCGCGGGAACTCGCGGTCCAGCAGCGGTTGATACCGCGGCTCGCTCATCTTCTTGTCAGCCGGAAGGTTCACCCAGAGCTGAACCATCTCGAAGTCGCCCCCTCGCTCGGAGAACGCCTGCGAGTGTTTCTCTTCGTGTACGACTCCGGCTGCCGCCGTCATCCACTGAACGTCGCCGGGACCGATGCGTCCGCCGCCGCCGGCAGAATCACGATGCTCCACCTCGCCTTCGTACGCGAAGGTCACCGTCTCGAATCCGCGGTGCGGGTGCTCGCCCACACCTCTTCGAAACGGGGACGCATCGAAGCGCCGCCGCGCTGCATGGTCGAGCAAGAGGAACGGGCTCAGCATCTGGGCGTCGAGCTGCGGCCAGAACACGGTCTTCACGTAGAAACCGTCGCCGACCCAGTGCTCGGGCCCCGGAGGGAAGACCGCCTTCAACGCCCTTGGTGTCGACTTGGTTCGAGTTGCCGTCTGCATCGTCGCCTCCCGCTTTGATCGGCCAAGTAGCCTCGGGGCGAGCGCCCAGCCGGTCACCGCCGCTCCCGCAGCCGCAATCGTTGCCAGCACGCCTCGTCTCGAAGTTCCTTTGCCCATGCGCCGACTCTAATGATGCGAAGCCCCCAGCGGCAGACCGCAGGCGATTGACATATGGTTGCGAAAACGCAACGATAGGGGCGTTTTGAGGGCTGACAAAGACAATATCGCAACTTTTGTCGAGATCATCCGACGCGATAGCCTCGCTGCGGCCGCTCGACACCTCGACGTTCCTAAATCGACCGTGAGCCGCCGCCTGGCCCGCTTGGAGGAGCAGCTAGACGTCAAGCTCGTCCATCGCGATGCTCGCCGCGTCACGGCCACCGCGGAGGGCACGAGATTCTACGATTCGGTCGTCGACGCCGTCGACCTGATCGACACGGCCGTCGCGGCGATCGAAGAGAGCTCGACCGAGCCCCGGGGCACGATTCGGGTGACGTCCCCGAGCGACCTCGGCCGGATGCTATTGACCCGCGAGCTAGCGGCATTTCTCGAGCAGTACCCGGACATCTCCATCGATCTGGTCCTCACCAATCGATTCGTGGACCTGGTCCAGGAGCAGGTCGACCTCGCCGTTCGCGCGGGGCGCGTCACGGAGCCGAACTTGATCGCGCGCAAGCTCATCGCGTCGGATTTCCGGCTCGCTGCACATCCCCAAAACGAGATCGACTGTGACGACATCGCCGGCCTCTCTGCGTATCCCTTCGTTCTCTATCGTCGTCGCGGTCACACCCAGGTCATCCGTTTGGAGAAGGGCAGCGGTGCCAATCACGAGAGCGTCGAGCTCACCGTCTCAGGTCGCGTCAGCGTCGACGACTACACGGCGCTCGTCGAGCTCGTCGAGGCGGGGCAGGGTGTCGGCCTCATTCCGGAGCTCCATCTAGCCGAAGGCGAGAAGGCGGGCCGGCTGGTTCGCGTCTTCCCCGACTGGGTCCTACCCGCCCCGCCGATCCATCTCGTGTACTCCACGCGCCAGCTTCCCGAACGCGTGCGACTCCTCATCGATTTCCTCTGCGAACGGCTGCGCGACCCTTCTGATTGAAGAGACGGACCGGACACGATACGCTCGGGTCATGTTCAGGGTTCTCGCCGTATCGACTGTGGTGGCTTTGTGTCTGTCCGCGACCCCGGCCCGCGCTCAGCAAGGCACGTCCACAGTGGTCCAGACCGCGCCAGGCGAATCTGCGGTCGTCATCACCGGCTCTCCGGCTTCGACGACCGTGGTCCCCGGCTATACTCAGCCGGTCCCGGGCTACGGCTCCGACGCTCTTCAGGACGCGAACGACGGAATTCGCCGAACGCGCAACGCCCTCATCGCTACCAGCGCACTCGCGGCCGTCGGGATGATCGTCGGCGCTACGGCCTTCCGCCACTGCGACTTCTTCGAGAACTATTACAATTATTACAACTCCCAGCTCGTGTGCACCGATCGGGGTGAGCGCCTCCTAACGGCAGGCGGCACGATATTCGGCTTGGCCGCGATCGGCGTGATCACTTCCGGCATCATGCTCGGCGTTCGCAAGGGCAAGCGTCGCCGCCTGCGCCGCGACATCCAGCGGCAGTCCTACGGTGCGCGATTGCAGTGGAACACGGAGTCCGGCCGACTCGAGTTTTAAGACGGGGCGCTGTCACACTCGGAGACACAGCACTCGGAGACACGGCGCCCAGCGCCACTGCCCCAACCTTCAACTTCAACCCCGTGTAAGCCAGCAGGCGGCAGCGCGAGCCCGAAGGGCGAAGCCCGGCGCGAATGCGCCGGCAAGGCAGAGCGAAGCGAACGCCGCGCTAGGGAGGAT
>JBLYYU010000154.1:0-10992 GCA_048550275.1 Polyangiales bacterium | reverse complement strand
GCAAGCCGAGCCGTTCGATGTAGCTCCACTTCGCGCCTTTTCTTCCGTGCCCCGTCCACAAGCCGAGCCGTTCGGCGAAGCCCCGCGTCGCGCCTTTTTTTTCGCGCCCCGTCCACAAGGCACGCCGTTCCTTCACACGTCGCCAGTCGGCAGCTTCCCGTCCTTCGAGTGCAGCCCAGTTCTCGCCTTCGCACGCGTGAGTATCGCGTCGCCAAGGTGAATCAGCGCCAGCAGACCGAAAATCGGCGCGGCGACCGTCAGCCCCTCGATGCCCCTGCGCGAAATAGCAGGGATCAAAGTACTCAAAAAGAGCGCCCAGAGAAGACCTGCGCCGAGCATCTGTAAGACCCCGTAGCGCTTGTAGCCCAGGTACAAATCGCCGAGCCCTGGCAACAACAACGAGCGCAGAGCAGCCTTTTTCGGGCTCTTGAAAACCTCTCCGCACTTCTCGCACGAGAGTGGCGCGCCTTCGGTCATAGCGAAACACCGGGGGCAGAGGTTTTGCCAGCCGCCCTTCTTGGTTGACGTGGACTCGAGCAGACCCTTGAGCTGCCGGGCTTCGGAGCGCTTCACGCCGTGGAACATGAGTTGCTCGCGGCCCGTGCGAATGAAGATGTAGCTGTTGCGACCGGACGTGGAGCGGATGCGATCGAGGGGGAGCTGGTTGGCGAAGAGGCGGGGGCGCTGCTTCGAGTCGGTGTGGATCAGAAGAACGCGGCGGTCGGTCAAAACCAGGGTGGTGCGGTTGGCGAACGGGTTCATCGAGCCGGCGGTCATCAGCCAGAAGCTGAGTTGGCGGACGCCGTTGGTCGCGAAGCGGACGACCTCCGTCGGGTTCAGGACGCGTTGGAGCACGGGCTCGGCTTTGCGGATCATCTCGGCGCGTTTGCGATCGCGTTTGCGGCCGCGCGCAGCCTCCGGAAACATCTCTTCGAATCGAACCGCGACGGACGCGGGAAGAAGCGCTTTGAGCTCCTCTTCTGCTTGAACCCCCTTCGGCATTTACGCGGCGCAGCCTAGCACGGGTGCGGCGGCATCAATGAGCGCTGCTACCACCCTCCTGATGGTGCTAGTATCGCGGCTAGCTCGATTTCGGGGGTTTTTTGATGGTAGATCCGCTTTTGGCGGCCGTGCTGGTGCTGCTGGTCATCAATCTCATCGTGACGCTGCTGTTGCTGAAGAAGCGAGCCGGCGATGTCGCCGCGATCGCGCAAGCCGAGGCTGAGGACCGCGCCGAGACGGCGCGCCTGCTTCGCGAAGAGCTTCGGGCGTCGCGCGAGGAGTCGTCCGCGGGGGCGCGGGAGCTTCGCCAAGAGGTGTCGAGCACTCACAAGGCGAGCACGGAGAGCCTGGTGAAGACGATCTCGCAGATCGGCGAATCGCAGACGACTAAGTTTCAAGCGTTCACGGGGCAGCTCAAGGCGCTGACCGAATCAAACCAGGGCGGGCTCAAGCACCTTCAGCAGACGGTCGACGGGCGCTTGCAGGAGCTTCGAAGCAGCAACGAGCGGAAGCTCGACCAGATGCGCGAAGTGGTCGACGAGAAATTGCAGAGCACGCTAGAGAAGCGGCTTGGCGAGTCGTTCAAGCTCGTCGGTGACCGACTCGAAGCGGTACAGCAGGGGCTCGGCGAAATGCGGAGCCTGGCGAGTGGGGTGGGGGACCTCAAGAAGGTGCTCACCAACGTGAAGACGCGCGGGACCTGGGGTGAGGTGCAGCTCGGCGCGTTGCTCGAACAGGTTCTGACGCCCGATCAGTTCGACCGGAACGTGAAGCCGCACTCCGATTCGCGCGACAACGTCGAGTTCGCGATTCGTTTGCCCGGGCCGAGCGACGAACCCGACCAGTGCGTCTGGCTGCCGATCGACTCGAAGTTTCCGCAGGAAGACTACTTGCGCCTGGTCGAGGCCAGCGAGAACGGTGACGCGTCGGCGGTGCAGCTGGCGCACAACGCGCTCGTGCGATCGATTCAGGACTCGGCGAAGGACGTGAGTAGGAAGTACCTGAACCCGCCGCAGACCACGGACTTCGCGATCTTGTTCTTGCCGACCGAAGGGCTGTACGCGGAGGTTCTGCGGCACCCGGGTCTGGTCGAGCGATTGCAGCGCGACCATCGAATCGTAGTGGCGGGGCCGACGACCTTGGCGGCCGTGCTCAACAGCTTGCGCATTGGCTTCCGAACGCTGGCGATCGAGCAGCGATCGAGCGAGGTCTGGAAGGTACTCGGCGCGGTGAAGCACGAATTCGGAAAGTTCGGGAACGTGCTCGACAAGGTGAAGCGGCAGCTCGACACGGCGGGGCGCACGATCGACGAAACGGGGCGGAGGACGCGGGCGATGGAGCGGAGGCTCCGGAACGTCGAAGAGCTGTCCGGTGACGCGGCGACCGAGATGCTCGACCTTCCCGACGAGACGCCGGTCGACTTACTGGAAGCAAAGGAAGACGGGGCGGCGTAGAGCGAGCGCGGGGTCACTTTTCTGCCCGCGGCTCGGCGTGCTACAAGTCCCGACCTGGAGCTTTCATGGCACATCTACGACCCTTCTTCTTAGCGTTTCTGTTTCTATCCCTCGGCCTGCTGGCTTGCTCGACCGAGACCAGCTCGTCTGAACCACCCACCAGTTTCCGAGATGTCGGACCCTACGAATCGGGAGTGACGACACTCACCTTGAATGATCGGATGGTGGAGGTTTGGTATCCCGTGGAGCGGGCCTCGACGGCCGGGCGAGACCCTGTGCCGTACTTCATCCGCGAAGAGCTTTCGGAAGAGCTGGACTCGTTGCTGCCTGACGAGGTCAATCCACCCTTTGAGACTTCGGCGTACCGCGATGCACCGGTAAGCGCGCGCGGGCCGTTTCCCCTCGTCATCTTCGCCCATGGTTCCTCGAGCTACCGGAATCAGTCGACGTTCATGACGACGCACTTGGCCTCCTGGGGCTTCGTGGTGGCCTCGGTCGACTATTTGGAGCGTGGCCTCCGCCGCCAGTTTGACCTCGACGAGAGCAAGGCGCCCGACCCCGAGCTCGACGACGTGACGTTGACGCGGATGGTCGTGATGCTCCTCGCCGATGAGAACGGCAGGGACGGGAGCCTGCTCAGGGGGCGCGTGTCGACCGACCAGATCGCGATCACCGGGCACTCCGCGGGCGGTGGCACCTCGACCCGCTTCGGCGGCGAGCCGGATGTGATCACCTACATTCCGATCTCCGCGGGCTTCTCGAGCGAGAGCATGGTCGAGCTCCCGGACAAGCCCTCGATGTGGATCGCCGGGGACATCGACATGATCGTGAGCGCGGAACGGAGCTCCAGCGCGTTTGCTTCGGCAGACGCACCGACCCGATACGTCGAGATCAAGGACATGGGGCACCTCGGGCCGAGCGACATCTGCGCGATCGGCGAAAATGGCGGAGGCGTCATTCAGATTGCGCTCGACGAGGGCCTACCGATTCCGGACGGCCTCGTTCGTCTCGGAACCGACGGCTGCCAGGAGGGCGCGCTTCCGCCCCCCGACGGCTGGGTTGCGATCAATCATTTCGTCACCGCGCAGCTCCGCTGGGCGTTCGGCATCGACGAAGAGCCTATTGGGCTTTCGCAGGATGCGCAGGACGACTTGCCCGAGGTGGAGCTGACGTACGAAGAGCGGCTCTGACTTGCTCGCGGAGTCGACGCTGTCGCAGGGCCCGGGAGTCCGGTAGAAGGTTGATGTGCCGATGCTGAAGCTAGTTGCGCTCTGGGTGCTGGCGATCTTGATGGTCGCGATCGGCGTCCTGCACTTCGTTCAGCCGAAGCCGTTCGTCCGGATCGTGCCGAAGTACCTGCCCGCTCCGCTCGCGCTGGTGTACATCAGCGGCGCCTTCGAGATCCTCGGTGGGATCGGTTTGCTGATTCCGGAGACCCGGGTCTGGGCGGCCTGGGGCTTGATCGCGCTCTACATCGCGGTCTTTCCCGCGAACATCTACATGCTCACCGACAACATTTCGCTGAACCCGAAGAAGCCAATCCCGCGCTGGGTACTCTGGCTGCGCTTGCCGATTCAACTGCTGTTCATCGCTTGGGCGTATTGGTTCACCCGGGCGTGAGGCCTCGTAGGGCCTAGGGCCCTCCGTGATTCAGATCTTGCCGGCTTCTTCGGCGGCCGCCTCCGAAGCGTCACTCCGTGGTCCCGTCGCAGACTCGGACGATGAAGTTCCCGCCGCGTCAGAACGCTTGCGCGCTGCCCTCTTCGAGCACGCAGAGCCCGCTTGCGTTGGGTTGGCCTACGCTCCGGATGACTTCATCCGCGCTGGGCGTTCCGGGCTCACCCAGCATCTCGGCGTCGATGGCGCGGAGTAGGGCGTCGCGGAGGAGGGTGACGTAGTAGCAGGAGATGGTCGGCTCTTTGTGGTCGAGGCCGATGCCGGAATCGTTGGTGATGAAGATGTACCGCCCGCCGGTGCGTTGAGCGGAGGCTCGCATGAAGTACTCGGTGCTTTCGTCGACGCCGCTCGATGCGACGGGGTAGATCGCGACTTGGCTCGTGCCGAGGGCGCGCACGGAGTCGGCAAAGGCGGGGAGGTTCTGCACGTGTGGTGGCGCATCGGCCACCCAGAACGCGAGCTTCGCGGTCGCGCCGGAGCCCCGCCATGCAAGTGTGTTCGCGAGCTGGAGCGCCTGGTCCGGCGCCTCTGGGTAGTCGCCGCCGCCCGTCGCGAATTGCTGCGCGAGCGAGTTGCGGAATGCCTCCGGGTCGTCGGTGAAGTCGTTGTGACGCACGACGTACTCGTCACCCTGGTCCCGGTAGACGACGAGTGACCAACGGACCTGCGAGCCCGGGTAGCGAGCGTTGATTTCGGCGGACAAGTCCCGGAACTCGGTCTGCAGGTAGGTGATCTCGTCGCTCATGCTTCCCGTCGTATCGATGACGAGCGCGACGTCGAGGGTCGTCGGGAGCTGCGATTCGGCCTGGGCCTCGGCGTGGGCGGCTTCCTGCTCCTCGTTCGAGAACAGGCGCTGGTCGACCTGCGATTGGTCGTCTGCCCAAAGCTCGTCTCGGTAGCCCTCGAACTCCGCGAAGTTCAGGTTGTCGTCCCAGATGCCGGCTGTGAGCAGGCCGCTCTGCGGCGGCAAGGGACTACCCCCACTGCCCGCCGTGTCCATCGGGCCCCCGCCGCTTGCGCCAGCGCTCCCGCTTCCATCGCCGCTGAGCACGACGTCTCCCGACCCGCCTGCGCCACCGAACGCGCCGCTGTCTTGGGACGAGCCGCATCCTGCGAGACTGATGGAGAACACGATGGCGAGAAAAGCTGTTTGGTGTCGCATGCTGCGACAACGTTGCACGCTTCATGCCAAGTGCCTTGGATTGAAATTATTGGAGTATCGCGGCGCGCGGCTGTGCCATTGTGTGCACGCTCGGTAAGCGTTGTCGCCCCGGCCTCAGTCGCCGATCGATGTCAGCAGCAGCACCGGTGCGCCGGCTTCGCGGCTCGCTTCGAGATCGACCTCGAACTGGAGCTGCCAGCCTCGGTGTTCGTCGGGGTCGAGTAGGATCTGGCGCAGCTTCCAGACATCGGCGCCGCGTTCGATTTGAACTTGGGCGCTGCTTCGAGCGTCGGGGCCGATGCCGATGGTCTCGTATTCGGACCAGTACGGGGCCAGCGTTTCGGCGAGGCGCTCGGGGGTCCAGTCGTTCTTGTCGGACGCTTCGCCGAGGGATTCGGCCGCGCGCTCGTATTGCCTGAAGGAGAGGAAGCGGACGATCTTCCACGCGGCGTTTCGGACCATGGTGGTGAAGCCGCGCTCGTCCGTGGTGATGTCGACGGTTTCGTCTTGGGGGCGCTCGACCGGCGTTGCCGCTTCCTCGCCTGGGGCTTGGAGTTGCTCCCATTCATCGAGAAGGCTTGCGTCGACAGAGCGGACGGTGAGGCCGAGCCAGTCCGACACATCGTAGAGCTCGTCGGTCTTGGCCGCTTCGGGGACGGTCTGGACGAAGCCCTTGTAGGCGTCGGTGAGGTAGCGCAAGAGCACGCCTTCGCTTCGCTGCATGCCGTACTCTTTGACGTACTCGACGAAGCTCATGCCGAGCTCGTACATGTCGCGCGCGATCGACTTTGGACGAAGGGCGTCGTTGCCGACCCAGGGGTGGTGCTCGGCGAAGACCTCGTAGGTGGCGTGGAGGAGGTCGGCTCGGGGCTTGGGGTATTCGATCTTCTCGAGCTCGGCCATGCGCTCGTCGTAGTCCATGCCCTCGGCCTTCATCGCGGCGACCGCGCGGCCCTTGAGGGTGTCGGTTTGCTTGTAGAGGACCGCCCAGGGGTCTTCGAGGGTGGCTTCGACGAGGGTGAGCACGTCGAGCGGGTAGGCGGGGTCGTCCTTGTCGAGGACGTCGACCGCTTCGACGACGTAGAGCGAGAGCGCCTGGTTGAGGGAGAAGTCGAGTTGGAAGTCTTCGTTGACTCGCGGGCCTTCGCCGTCGAGCTCGATGACGCCAGCGTCGCGGAGCGAGCGGATGAGCGCGATGGCGTGCCGGGCGTGGTTGTATTTCGACTTTCGGCCCTCGTGGCTTCGGCGAATCAGCTCGCGCAGCGCTTGGCAGCCGTTGTCTTCCCGTTCGAACATGTTGAGAATCATCGCGTTGCTGACGCGGAAACGGGAGCGAAGAGGTTCCGGGGGCGATTCCTGGAGGCGCGTGAAGGTCTCCGCGTCCCAGTGGGCGTAGCCGCGTTCGGGGGGCTGGCGTGTCTTTATCTTGCGGAGCTTTTTTGCGTCGCCGCCGGCTTTCGCGCGGAGCTTCCTGTTCTCGATGGCGTGCTCGGGGGCCTGGGCGACGACGCTACCGAGGGTGTCGTAGCCTCGCCGCCCTGCGCGGCCGGCGATTTGTTTGAAGTCGCGGACGGTGAGAACTTTGGTCTTCTCGCCGTCGTACTTGCAGAGCTTGGTGAAGAGCACGGTTCGGATCGGCACGTTGACGCCGACGCCGAGGGTGTCGGTGCCGCAGATGATGTGGAGCTTGCCTTCCTGGGCCAGTCGCTCGACGAGGCGCCGGTAGCGCGGGAGCATGCCGGCGTGGTGTACACCGACCCCGTGGTGGAGGAACTTCTTGAGCTCTTTGCCGAACGGGGTGTCGAAGCGGGTGCCCTTCAGCGATTCCTTGATGGCGTGCTTGTCGTCTTTCGATAGGAAGTCGATGCTCATGAAGCTCTGCGCTTGCTCGGTGGCGGCGCGCTGGGCGAAGTGGACGACGTAGATCGGGCCTTTGCCTTCTTCGAGGAGCTCGACGACTGCGTTTTGAAGAGTTTCTTCGCTGTAGGCGAAGTCGAGGGGGACCGGGCGGTCGGTGCTTTTGACCAGGGTGGTGGTCACGCCGGTGAGGTCGGTGATGGCGTCTTCGAACTGCTTGGTTTCGCCGAGGGTCGCGCTCATCAGCAGGAAGCGGGCCTGGGGGAGGGCGATGAGCGGGATTTGCCAGGCCACGCCCCGGTCGCGGTCCGCGTAGTAGTGGAACTCGTCCATGACGACCCCGTCGACTTCGGCGCGGTCCCCTTCGCGGAGGGCCAGGTTCGAGAGGATCTCGGCGGTGCAGCAGATGACGGGCGCATCGCGGTTCACGGTCGCGTCGCCGGTCATCATGCCCACGCGTTGCGGGCCGAGCACCTTGCACAAGTCGAAGAACTTCTCGCTGACGAGCGCCTTGATGGGCGCCGTGTAGAAGGAGCGCTCGCCGAGGGCAATCGAGCGGAAGTGGGCGGCGAGGGCGACGAGCGATTTGCCGGAGCCGGTCGGGGTGTTGAGGATGACGTTGTTGCCGACGAAGAGCTCCATGACGGCTTCTTCTTGCGCCGGGTAGAGCTCGAGGCCCTGGTCGCTCGCGTAGTCGAGAAAACGGGTCAGGAGGGTGTCGCCGTCGACGTTGTCGCCGATGTCATCGAGGTAGCGGTCGAGTGCGCTCATTCATGCGCGCCGAGCGATGCGTCGATGTAAGCCGCTTCGATCTTGTGGCCGTCCGGGTCGCGCGCGAAGGCGCCGTAATAGCCCGGGCCGTAGTGGGGACGGGGCCCCGGCGGACCATCGTCGGTCGCGCCAGCTGCCACGGCGGCTTCGTGAAAGGCGTGGACCGCTTCTTTGCTGCTGGCCAGGAAGCAGAAGTGGGTGCCGTTGCCCACGGAAGCAGGCTGCTGGTCCATGGGCTTCTGCACCCAGAATTCCGGAAACGCTTTGCCGTACGCGACCGCGCCAAACTCGAGCAACTCCATGAGCTTCTTGCAACCAAGCGCGGGGAGGACGGCGTCGTAGAACGCGACAGACCGCTCGAAGTCGTTCGTCCCGATTGAAACGTGGGACATGATGCTGGGGTTCTCGTTTTCCATACTTACCTTCGTGACTCAGGTTCACGGATGCGTGCCGTGTTTGCGTCAGACGCAGCGCGTCGATTTCGTCGGCCCGAGTATATTCGAGGCGTAGCGCGTTGGCACGAGCGTTGCACCGTTTCCGAGTCGCCGGGCATCGAAAGGTGTCGCCATGCTTAGAACCGCTTCGCTTCTCTTCCCTGTCGCCTTTGTATTGACCTCAGCGTCCGCTTGTGACGGTTCCCAGGAACCCGACATCGAAATTCTTCGGACCGATTCGCTCGCCGTGCTCGTAAGCGAGGCGAACGGGGCACCTGTTGCGGCCTTGGCCGAGCAGCGGATCCTCGCCGGCCAGCAGTACGTCTTGCTGTCTCGTTTCGACGGCGGGGAGCGGAACGAGCGCTTGGTGGAGCTGAACCTGAGGCCGGGACCGCAACAGATCGACCTCGGAGACGATGACGAGCCGGTCGTCGTCGCCTTCGAGGCGGTGTCTGAGGACGAAATCGTCGATATCGAGCTTCTGAGGGCAGACGAGGCCGAGCTGACGCCTGGCACGTGGGTCGAGGTCGACCTGGTGGGCGTCACCGAGGACGGGGAGCGCGTCCGGAGCATGCACCCACGCTTCGAAACAGGGAGCGAAACGCACCTCGGCTACTTCGCGTACCGCTTCGACCCGGACGCGGCGCCGCAGACCCTGACGGTCGATGCACTCGATCGGCGCGTCCATGCGCAGTTTCGCGGCCGGTCGCGCGCTAGGGAATAGCCGATCCACCGCTCAGGCGGACCCTGAAATTAAGGCGAAGCCGGTCAGCGTGCTCAATCGCTAACCGGCTTCTATCAACGGGCTCCACGTCTGGTGGGGGAGGCCAAGACGGGCACCATCTGCGAGGAACGCTGTTTCGCCTGACTCTGGATGGGATGGTGGGCTCATCCGTTGTCTTGCGTCCCGTGCCGCTGGTGCCCGCCTTGCACCGAATGACAAGAGCGAAGCTATCGGGCCTTCCCGTACCCGCGGCGACAAAAGCGCGTACCGATCGCGCCAGGATTTGTAAAAGATCACCCCACAGGCTTGTAATTGTGGTCGCCATGTGGATCGATGGCCCGCGGTGGGTGACTCCCAAGGCAAGGCTAGGACCGATTCCGGACTCCGCGTGTCCGGTGCGTGGGCGCGCGGCGTGGTCAACGCGTTCGAGGCCTTGGGGCTCGATCCGGAAGCGCTCTGCGAGCAGATCGGGGCCGATCTCGAGATTTTCACCGACACATCGGGGCGGCCCCCGCGCGATGAGCTCGGCCGGTTCTGGCGCGCAGGGATGGCCGCTTCGGGGGACCGGCACCTCGGGCTCAGCGCGGCGGAGTGCTGGGAGCCTCGCGCCGACCATTTGGTGATTCTGCTCCTGACGAGCGCCGAGACCCTGGGCGAAGGGCTCGAGGCGGCCGTTCGGTTTCAGGAGCTTCTGTCGCACGGCCGCGTCGTGACCTTGGGCGAGCATCCCGAGCATCACGCTCTCGAGCTCAACAAGGTCGAGCACGAGCTGCCCGTCACCGCGCACGAAATCGAGTTTCTCGCCGCCATCATCGTGAAACTGATGCGCTTTGCCACCGGAGGCCGTTTTGAAGGGGCCGAGGTGCAGTTTGGCCACCCGTACCGGGGCAACATTCAGAAATACACGCGGGCGTTCGGATGCTCGGTGGTGTTCGGAAAGCCAAAGACCGCCATCCTCGCCGATGATGCGAATTGGAACCTTCCGTTGGTGCACGGAAACCAAGCGCTTCACGGCCAGCTCCGCGGGGTCGCCTCCGGGCTCCACGCAACGCTCGAATCCCATCACTTCATCGACACCGTTCGCGAACGCATCAAGCTCTTGTTGCCGCGCGGGCAGTCCAGCATCGAAGCGGTGGCCGGGGCGCTTCACATGACGCCTCGAACTCTGCAGCGCCGCCTCCAAGAAGACGGCTCGAACTACCGCGCATTGATGGACGCGACGCGCCGCTCGATTCTCTTGACCTGCGTCGAGCGAAACGAAGCACCCGATGAAATCATGCGCCACGCCGGCTACACGAATGTCCGCAGCTTCCAACGTGCTATGAAGCGTTGGAAACTGCCGGACACACAATGAAACGAACCACAGCACCCATTCTCTTGGCGCTTCTTCTGGCGCCTCTCTACAGTTGCTCAGCGCTCGGCCTCTCGGGCTCCGGGGGCAAAATCCCCAACGTGAAGCCGCCGAACGTCAGCATTTCCAAGGTGCGGATGGCGGACATGCCCACGGCCCGTGACCTGGCGAGCTACTACTGCGGCCAGTACCTAGGGCCGCTGATTTGCCGCGCGTTCGGCTCGGTGCCGCAGGCCTCGGACATCCATTTCAACTTCGACGTGGAGCTCGGGTTCGACAACTCGAGCCCCGTCCCCCTGCCGCTGGTGCAGACGCTTTTTGCGTTCACGGCGTTCCCCGAGGCGAAGGACGCGCAAAACCTCGGCGCGGTCTGCCTGAGCTTCTGCGAGGACCCCGACAACTGCACGCAGGACGCCGACGCGTGCCGGTCCGACGAGCCGGAGATTCGCGACATTCGTGACTTCGCGGGCGCCGCCGCGGGCTTTCTGTTTGCGACTGCCGTCGGCGAGCGGAAGTTCAGCGACCTCCGTGTGCGCACCGTGCCGCCCAACGAGGAAATG
>JBLYYU010000153.1:0-6909 GCA_048550275.1 Polyangiales bacterium | reverse complement strand
GTCCCCTTGACCAGGTTCCCGAGGTCGTCCGAGAGGGTGTACATCGCGAAAGGACTCGCGCCAGCGTCCATGAGCCCCCAGAGGCTCACAATCGAGGCGAGTCCGATGCCAACTGTCCAACGTGAAAATGTCATTTTGAGTACCTCTTTCAATATCCAGTATAAGAATAAATTTACAGTCCTCAAGTGGGGTATATTACGCCCGCGTCGAATTACCTCGGATTGCTAGCCGCGATGATGTCGAGGAAGGGGTCGCCGTCGATGTCTCCGGAGGCGACGCAGTACCAGGACCGGGGCCCGTCATCCTGGACTAGCCGGAAGTTGTACCGCTGTCCCTGGACCTCGGTGGCCGAAATCCTTGCACCGCCCGCCACTCGGAAGCGGAGAGCGTCGAAGGTGCCGGCGTACTTGCCGTGGGCGAGAAGGTGCTCGCGCTGCTTTGCGGCCAGCTCTCGGAACGCCATGACCGCCTCGGGGCGTTTCGCGCGCGCGACGTAGATTTGATAGCGACTGACGCCAATGGTTGCCAGGATCGCCAGGATCGTGACGACGATCATGACGTCCATCAACGTGTAGCCACTCTGCTTCGAGCGGATCGGCGCGCTCTGTTTCAGACTCATCGACTCTCCTCCCCATGTACGCTCGCGAACACGATGACCTGGTTGTCCCAATGCTGGGCGACCATGGCGTGGCCTCGATAGAGGAAGCCATCGCGTGCTCCCCAGCGTTGCTCTGCGGTGGCGAACAAGGTCTCGACTTCTTCTCGGCGCCGGTCCTCGGAGAGAAGCTCCCAGGAATCCTCGACGTGGGCGAAGAGCACCGGAGGAGTGGATTCCGAAAGCGATGCGTCTCGAATGAAGCTCGAAAGCTCGCCTGCGTCCTCGACGCTGAGCGCGCGAAGTCCCCGAGAGCTGTCGATGTAGTCGCTAACGACAATCAGGAGGCCCGCCAACGCAACCGCGATCCCGATTCCGCGGAACAGTTTGTTCGATTGCATCGGATTGGCGAGGGCGAACATGCTGGCCCTTTTCGCTGGCTTTTTCGGTGCTTCCGTGTCCGGCTCTACCTTCTTGACCGGTTCCTCTGGTTCATCAGGCACCACGCTCAACAGGCCCGTGTTCCGATCGGCGACCTCGGGATGCTCCATGCCCACTTTGAGGTGATCCCGGTATTGATCGAGGTCCGAGAGCAGCTCGTCGATGTGCTGGTACCGTTGGTCCGGATCGCGGCAGGTCGCCTTGCGAATGATACGGACGACGCCGGCCGGGTGGCTTCCAAGCTCCTCCAGCATGGCGACGTCTCTGGCTTCGCGCGGCGGCTCTTCACCGGTGACCACGAAGTAGAGAAGCCTTCCAAGCGAATAGATGTCCGAACGGGTGTCGAGGATTCGCTCGCTCGCGGTTTCGGGTGCAACGAAGGGTCCGCTTCGTGGTGCGATGCGCGGACCGAGCATGAATGGCTTTAGCTGCTCATCGACCGCGATGTACTTGGGAGACAACGTGCCGACCGGAACTTCGTTCGCGTGGAATCGCTTCACGATTTGGGCGACATCCACAAAGTGACGGACGCGTTCCTCTAGACGCCAAGAGCTCCAGGGCAGGTCACGGAAGATCCCTTTTGGCGCTGGCGTCGAAAGAAGAACATAGGGCTCTTCCTTGACGATATCGATTCCGGATGCCTGCGCGTAGCGCGGGATGTTCTCGAAGTTGAGCTTCTGACCGTCCGTGGTGACCGCCTGTAGAACGATCACGGCCACTTCACGGTCCTCGCCGTCGAGTCCGGAGTGCACCACGATGCCGGGCGCGCGGAAGACGGGCGCCCCCACGAGCACACCCGCCACGAAGGCGTTGGTTGCAGTTTCTTGCATGATTGCAGTGTAGGTGAGCAAATACAGTCGTGCCATAGCTCCGAAAGTCAATTTCACAGAGTTCAAGAAGGCTGTAACTCCGGCCCCAAGGCGTCGTATCGTGGGCGGGCATGCGGATCGTCATCATTGGCAACGGGGTCGCGGGTATCGAGGCAGCGCTGGCCGTGCGAAAGCGCGAGCCGAGCTGGGAAATCACAATGATTTCCGAGGAGAGCGATCACTTCTTCTCCCGGACGGCGCTGATGTGGGTGTTCAGCGGACAGATGAGCCATCGAGATATCGAGCCTCTGGAGCGCGACGCCTACGAGCGGCTTGGGTTTCAGAGAGTGCGCGCACGTGCCGAGGGGATCGATGTCAAGGGACGGCGAGTCTTGCTTGCGGGGGGCCTCGAGCCGGTCCCGTACGACCGCCTCCTGATCGCCTGCGGTTCACGACCACGACCGGGCCCATGGCCGGGGAGTGAAGCACGGGGCGTTGGCCATTTCGTCACGATGCAGGACCTAGCCTGGTTCGAGAGCGAGGTGCACGGCGGCGTCTCGCACGGGGGAGGACCGCCGCGTCCCGAGGCGCACCTGCACGCGAGCAGCGACGATTCGCCGTACCGCTTCCGTGAGGTCGCCGCGAAACGACGCGGCCGACTCGCGCGACAGCCTGCGGTGATCGGGGGAGGGCTCATCGGGATTGAGGCGGTGGAGGTTGCGGTTGCCGCTGGCCTGAGGCCGCGCTTCTTCATCCGTGAGGAGTGGTTCTGGCCGATCGCGCTCGATCGGCGAGAGTCGCAATGGATCGCCACCCGGATGAGCGAGCACGGGGTGGACGTTCACCTCGAGCACGACGTCGAGGCCCTGGAAGCCGACGCGGACGGGAACGTTGCCGCGGTTCGGACAAATGAAGGGCGTTACGAAGCCGACTGCGTCGTGGTTGCGATCGGTGTGATGCCCAACACTTCCTGGCTGGCAGGCAACGAGATCGAGCTCGAGGAGCGCGGGGGCATCGTGGTAGACCAAGGGTTGCAAACCAGTGCGCAGGATGTGTTCGCGGCCGGCGACTGTGCCTCCGTGCGTTGGTTTGATGGCACGCGCCGCCCCGAGCAGCTTTGGTACACGGCGCGCGATCAGGGTCGCGTGGCCGGGAAGCGACTGCTCGGCGATGCGTCCGGCTACGAGCGTGGCACCTGGTACAACTCGGCAAAGCTGATGGACGTCGAGTACACGACCGTAGGCTTGGTCAACTGGAAGCTCGATGGCGAATCAAGTTGGTTTTTCGAAGAAACCGGAACCGTCCGGAGCACGACGCGGCTAGTGGTTCGAGACGAGCGGGTCGTCGGTTTCAACATGCTCGGCCGGCGATGGGACCACAGCGTGCTCAGCCAGTGGCTCGAAGAGCGCCGAAGTCTGGACTGGGTGCTCGCGCATTTGAACGAGGCCGCGTTCGACACCGAGCTCGTCCCCCCACTGAGGATTCCGAGGGCGTAACGTGGATCAGCAAGGTCAAAACGGGCTGCTCAGCACCTACCGCCAAGGCTGGCGAAACCGCAGCGTCGCCGGGCTTGCGATCTCCGTGACGCTCGTCGCGTTCTACATCGTTCTCTACTGGGAGCACAAAGTCGAAGCTACGTTTGGTGTAGCGCCGTTCACCACGCTTTCCGAATCGATGGGCCTCCGCAATCGCTGGTACCTGTACGGATTCCTCTATTCGGTCGCGATGGTGGCGGGTGCGATTTACTACCTACGTCGGCACGGGAACAGCCGCTACAACCGGTTTCGAATCACGGTCAACGTCGCGATCCAAATCGCGCTCGGGTTCTCGCTGCCGTTCATCATGCCGCTCTTCGGCGGAAAGGAGCTCTACCTTTCGTACTTCTGGCCGCTCGATTACCGAAACTTCTATCCAGAGACACTGGCTGACGCGCCGCTCTATTTCGCCGTCTACACCGTACTCGGTTCGTTGATCGCAGCGCCTGTGCTGGCCGTGTTCTATGGCAAACGATGGTATTGCTCCTGGGTCTGCGGTTGCGGCGGCCTTGCAAACACGTTCGGGGATCCCTGGCGGCACCTGACCAGCAAGTCCACGAAGTCCTGGCGCTTCGAGCAGGTCAGCATTCACCTGGTTCTCGTCTTGGCCGTTGGGACCACGTTCCTCATCGGCCTGGATTGGCTCATCGGTAAGGACCACCCGACCTTCCACCGAATCGTGGCGGGCAATGATTGGCAGGACTGGTCGCTCAAGAGCTTCTACGGCTTCGCGGTGGGCTCCGTGCTGGCGGGGGTGGTCGGGACCGGGCTCTATCCGCTCTTCGGTCCGCGGGTCTGGTGCCGAAACTTCTGTCCGATGGCCGCGATCCTCGGCTGGGTCCAAAAGGTCGGGCGGTACCGAATCAAGGTGAAGCCCGGGATGTGTATTTCCTGCGGTAACTGCAGCACCTACTGTGAAATGGGAATCGACGTTCGCTCCTACGCCCAAGCGGACGAGAGCTTCACTCGCGCGTCCTGCGTGGGTTGCGGAATGTGCGCGCATATGTGTCCGCGCGGGGTGCTCAAGCTCGAGAACGAATGGGACCGGTCCGGCGACAAGGAACGGCAGCGCCTTTCGGTCGTTGATTTCTGAGCGTTACTCGAACGCGCGGCGCCAGGCGGCGAACGTGTCGCTCGAGAAGAGCACGAATCGAATTTCGTCGAGGTCCCAGTCCCGCTCTCGCACCACTGCGGCCGCGATGGTCGCCGCTTCGTCGAGTGGGTAGCCGTACACGCCGCACGAGATCGCGGGGAATGCGATCGAGCGCAGACCGTGCGCCACGGCTAGCTCCAGTGACGAGCGGAACGCCGAAGCGAGGAGCTCCGCGTCCTGGGGGCGACTGGCGTAGACCGGTCCTACGGTGTGAATGACGTGCTTGGCGTTGAGGTCGAACCCCGGCGTGATGCGGGCTTCGCCGCTGGGGCACCGCACACCTGAGCGCACCTCGGGAATGTCCTGGCACGCCTCGAGGAGCGACGGACCCGCAGTGCGGTGGATCGCGCCGTCGACGCCGCCGCCGCCGAGCATCTTCTGATTGGCCGCGTTCACGATGGCGTCCACCGTTTCCTCGGTGAGGTCGCCGCGGAGCACTCGGATGGTGGCGCTCACCGCGACGGGCCCTCGGGTGGCGCGGTGGCGGCCGGCCGGCCCATCAGCTTCTCGAAGGCGTCTCGACCGAGAGCTCCGATCATGACTTGGTCGAGTCGGGTCTCCAGGGCCTCCTTTTCGGCCGCGGAATCGAAGACGAAGGCGATCCCCATCCCGGGGGGGCGACCCCCTGCGGCCTGGTCGGCGTCGACCACCCAGCGGACGACTCCGTGCAGGACGACCGGTTCTTCGAGCCGCGGGGCCCGAATGGTGAAGGAGAGCACAGTTCCGACCGGCAAGGGCTTTTCGGTGCGGATGAAGGTCCCGCCGCGGCTGATGTTGTGCGTGTAATCGGACAAAAGCGAGTTCAGACGCTCATATTCGACTGGCAATTCGAGTGCCGCTCGACCCGCTTTCCGACGCTCGTGACCCCCTTCAGACATCCCCTAGCCGAGGGTAGGTGGCCTCCGCCGTCGGGGCAACAACAAGGTCTCTTGACGCCCTATCTGCCTCTGCCTAATCTACGAGCCCTTCAACTCGGACGTTCCGCATCTGCGTCGAGCGTCTTTCGCGCGCGAGGATTGCGCATGACTGAAATCGATTCCAAAACAAGTGAGACCTCAACGGGAGAGGTGGCGCATGTGGAATCGCAAGGCCCCAGTGACCCCGATTCTAAAACCGAGACCGAGACCGTGACCGAGTCCCCTGCCGAGTCCGCGACCGGTGCGGAGTCCGTGACTGGAACCGCGCCTGAGAGCGTTCCGGATCCGGCGCCCGGGAGCGAGGCTGCTGCCGAGGAGGCTGTTGCCGAGACCGTGTCTGGCGAGCAGGCTGCCGCGGAGGCTCACGCCGATACGCTGGCGGGCGAAGCTGCGCCTGACGAGGGCACGCCAAGCTCCGCGGGAGATGCCGAGGCCCCCGGCGGGAAGAAGAAGCGGCGGCGGCGGCGGAAAAAGAAGGGCGCCCAGGCGGGTGCCAGCGAGGCGCCGGGTGAGTCCAAGGCGCAGCATCACCACGCGCCTTTCCTCCACCTTTTTTCCGGAGGAGTGACGCGCAAACACGCGTTTTCGCCAGGAGAAGAGATCGCCGGTCGAGTTGATCGCGTGGAGCACGGGGCGATCATCGTGGACGTCTTTGGTAAAGCGACGGCGATTGCGGATGTCAACGAGCCCCGCGACATACCGGCCCTTCCGAAGAAGGTCGAGGCTCCACAGCCGAAAGACGATACTGCCGTCGCACAAGCTGCGGACGCAGAGGCGCCCAAGGCCACAGCGGTCGAAGCGCCCATCGAAGCGTCGGCCGAAGCGCCGGCCGAAGCGCCCGCCGGCGCGGACGCGGGCGCCACCCCGGTCGAGGCCAACGCGCCGCAGGCGCCGATGACCGTGACGAGCGACACCGCCGATTGGGAATTCTCGTCGACCGAGGTCGAAGACGGCGATGAAGAGGACCTCGGCGAGGCAGACACGGTCGTTGCAGCCCTAGCTTTCGATCCGACGAGCATCGCCGAAGTTCCTACGGCCCCGCCCACGCCAGTCGAGGCGACCGTCTCGGAAACAGAGGCAACGGCGCTGATGGAAGCGCCGCAAGAACCAGACGCCCCGGTGGAGACCCCGGCCGTGACGGAGCCGCGCGAAGATCCGGCCGAGGCGGATCTGACGCTGCTCGATCCGTTGCCCGAGCTCGAGGCTCCGCAGGCCGGCGCCATCTTCCGTGGACGGATCGGCGGCGTCGCCGAGAGCGGACACATCGTCATCGTCAACCGGATCATCGACAAGGGCGCTGTTCGCAAATCCATTCGCGCCGCGCGCGAGCTTCACCATCGCGTCCAAGGGCTCGTATACGGTTACAACCGCGGTGGTTTCGACGTGCTCGTCGGTGGGGTTCGAGCGTTCTGCCCTGCGAGTGCCATGTCGCTCACTCCCATCGAGGACCCGAACACCT
>JBLYYU010000152.1:0-6294 GCA_048550275.1 Polyangiales bacterium | reverse complement strand
GGCCCCGTCGACCTGAAACATGGCGAGGCGACATAGGCCCTGCTTGCTCTGCAACACGACGGCGTCGGATTGAATCGCTCGAATCCTCGAGCCTTCTACCTCCGTTCCACCGTAGTGAAGGGCAGCCTTTGTGTCTGTCCCGACGATGGCCGCCAGCGAGCGTTCGAGATCTCCAGGAATCACCACCGTACCGATTACTCGCATACTGCCGCTGCACTCGGTTTCGACGTCGTCTGACGTCAGATCAGTCATCGGAAGCTCGGAATCCTCCAGCTCGATCGCCGACAAATCGCCCAGCGCGGAATTGAAGATGTTGCGTCTAAGGATGATCAGCGGGTCGCGCCGCCGGTCCGTCGGGGCCGACGAGACTGGAGTGCGCAACCGCACCGGGGCAGCTCCTTCCTCGCCGCGAAGTGCCTTGTCGGCGATCAGCGTGGTGACACCTTGAGCGCAAAAAAGGGCGCAGAGCGCCAGCGTCGCGAGCACGATCACGGTCCTGGTTCGTTTGTTCGCGGCGCTCTTCATCGGTCGCTGATCTTAGCCTACTATCGCCCGGGTCAATCGGTTATAGTCCCGCGCCCCGATGGATGGAATCAAGCGATTTTTGGGCCGCGTGTTCGTCGACTCCTGGCGCGAGGCGGATGCCCAGGCAGACAGCGCGGGTGCCGAGGCCCTCGACTTGCGACCCATCGTAGTCCTGGTCACGACCGCGGTCGTCCTCACTCTCGCTCGCTACTACGGCGGCAACGCGACGTTTTCGGAGCTGGTCCCGTTCGACCGGAAGGTCTACTCACGTGAGGATTGGGATCTCATGGCGAGGGCTTGGTGGTCGGGATTCCGGATCGTGACCTATGTGTTCATTCCGGTGCTCACGATCGTTCTGATGCCCGGGGAGCGCATTCGCGACTATTACATTTCGTTCCAAGGGTTCCGACGTCACCTTTGGATCTACGTTGGGCTCTATCTCCTGGTGCTCCCGTTCGTGCTTCTGGTCGCGCAGCAGGATGATTTCCTCCGGACCTACCCCTTCTACAAGTACGCCAATCAGTCGCTGGGCCACTTTCTCAAGTGGCAGGCGCTCTACGCCGCGCAGTTCCTGGCGCTCGAGTTCTTTTTTCGCGGCTACATGCTGAACGGCCTCCGCCACAAGTTCGGCTACGGCGCGATCTTCGTGATGATAGTGCCGTACTGCATGATCCACTACCCGAAGCCCATCCCAGAGACCCTCGGCGCAATCCTTGCGGGAATCGCCCTCGGGACGCTAGCAATGCGCACGCGCTCCATCTGGGGAGGGGTGCTCATCCATGTTGGCGTTGCGCTCACGATGGACTGGCTGGCGGTCGCAGAGTGCCCTCCGCCTGGAAAAGGCCCCTGTCGGTAGCGCCGCTTGGCGCAGAGTCGCAGCCGCTACTGAATTCGTTTGAAAGTGCACCGGTTCTTGCATATCGAACCCAGGCATGGGCGAGGTTAACACCCCGGATGTGACGATTCGTCCGGCCGGCGAGGCCGACATCGCCGGGATGCAGGAGCTCTTCAACGTCACCTACGGCGACCGGTACTCGCATCCCGAGTTCGTCGCTCAGGCCTACATCCGCAAGATGATCTATAGCGACAACTCGCTCGTGCTCGTCGCCGAGGACGGGGATGGAGCGGTCGTCGCGACAGCATCGGTCGTGATCGACGTCGGGGCCTATGCGGACCTGATCGGTGAGTTTGGACGTCTGGTCGTTCACCCCGAGAAGCGAGGTCTACACATCGGGCACGAATTGATGAGCGAGCGCATCGAGCGGGTCGCGCCGTATATCCACGTCGGATTCGCCGATAACCGGGTCGCGCACACCCGCTCGCAGCAGATCTCCATTGCCCACGGCTTTGCGCCGATTGGGTTCTTGCCGATCCACAACGGCGAGCCCGTCGCCCTGTTCGTACGCCATTTTGGCGACGGCCTGAAATTGAGGCGGAACAACCCGCGGGTCGCACCTCAGGTGTTTGGGCTCGCACAACGCGCGCTGCGGAGCTGTGGCATCGAGGCCGACGCGATCGTCGATGAGATGTCGCCGCCCTACGGCCTCGATAGCAGCTTCGAGATCGAGGAAATGAGCGCGAAGGGGTACGCTTCGCTCTTGCGGTTCGAAAGAGGAAGGGTGAAGAAGCCAGAGATTCTCGGGCCGGCGCGAGTTCACTTCGGCCTTCGAACTCTCGAATCGCACAACACCTCATACCTCTTGGCAAAGAGAGATGGGCAACTGGTCGGCGCGGTCGGCTATGCGCACGACGCGCGCCTCGATCACGCGGTCCGCATCTTCGAGCTCGTCTGTGCCGACGAATCGCCGGTTCGTGTCTTGCTCCGGGAGCTCATGAGGCGTTCGCGTGAGGACTGGCGGGTCGACTACGTCGAGGTGGACGTAAACGCCCATGCCCCTCGAATGCAAAAGACCTTGCTCGAGCTCGGCTTCGTTCCCGTCGCATACCTGCCTGCCGCGGTTTTCCATCACGTAGAGCGGCTCGACACGGTCCGAATGAAACGATTCTACGTTCCGGTTCAGACGAACGATCTTCACCTCATCCCGGAAGCCGAGCCTGTATTCGAGATGGTGATTCGAAACCTCAACACTCGTTCTATCCAGCCAAAGCTCGTTCAGCTCTTGCCGACGACCCGGCTTGGCGAGGGCCTACACAGGGAGCAGGCGGCGCGCCTTTCGACTCTGTTCGAGACGGTGAGCTTTGCCGACGGCGAGACGATCGTGAAAGCGGGAGATCGAGACGCGAAGCTCTACATTCTGATTTCCGGGATGGCTCGAGTGTTTTCAGGCGCCCCCCCCGAGGAAGTCGGCTCCGTGGTCCAGGGCGAGCTCCTCGGAGAGGTTTCCTTGCTCCGAAAGACGCCTCACACCGCCACGGCGGTCGCCGACGGCGTCGTGGAGGCCGCGGCGGTCACCCACGACGACCTCAACATGCTCCTCAGGCAGCGAAGTGACATTGGCCTGGTGCTGTTCCGCAATCTCGCCGCTGGGCTGAGCAGCAAGTTGAGCCGCACGGACGCGTTTCTGAGCATCAAGCCCTGGGAGTGACCGCTCAGCCCTCGACGCTGAGCGCGCCGGTCGGGCAGCTCTGGACCGCGAGCTCGACTTTCTCGCGCAACTCTTCGGGCGGCTCTTCCTGCAGGATGTTGAGGTAGCCCTTGTCGTCCACCTCGAAAACCTCGGGCGCTTCGCCCATGCAGTTCGCGTGGCTCTTGCAAAGATCGAAATCCGCTTTGATTCGCATTGGTGCTCCTTGGCCTGTCACGTAGCACATCGTTCTCACCGACGGTTGCCGGAGGCAGCCCCTCGAGTCGTACGTGGCGATCTTTGGACCGGCGCGAGCCTCTGCGCTACGCAGGATAGAACCGATGACAGATGAAGTTCAGATTCAGGGCGAGTACGAGCCGCGATTCGAGCCGGTCGCAAAGCTCATGCGCAAACAGATCAAGTACTACGGCGGTGGTGCGGCAGCCGCGGTGTTCATCGATGGCAAGATCGTGGCCGACATTTGGGCCGGTCCGGCGCGGAATGATGGAACGCCATGGCAGCGTGACACGATGTCGATCGTCTACTCCGGCTCGAAGGGGATCGCCTCGACAGCCCTCCACATCCTCGCCAGCGACGGCCTGATCGACTACGAGGCGCCGGTCGCGGACTATTGGCCGGAGTTCGGATGCAACGGCAAAGAACAGATCACGGTACGTCAGCTACTGTCCCATCAGGCCGGGCTTCACAAGGTCGTCCACCTCGTCGACAAGCTCACCGACATCCTCGACTGGGACCTGATCGTTTCGCGCCTGGCCGAGACCGAGCCCGACTTCCACCCCGGCACCGCCAACGCGTACCAGGCCATGACCTTTGGTTGGCTCGTGGGCGAGCTGATTCAGCGCGTTTCAGGCCTGAGCGTTTCGGAGTTCGTCCAGCAGCGCCTCGTCGAGCCGCTCGATCTCGATGGCCTCTACATCGGCAATGCGGACACTCAGATGGACCGGATTTCGGATTTCGTTGGCCTACCCACGCTCCAACGTCACAGCCCCAAGCCCCTGTCGACCGACTACGGCGTTCCCTTCTGGGTTCGTTCCAAACAGATGCGGGACCTCTGCCGCAGGGGCCTGACACCGAGCAAGGTCAAAGAGCTCTACACGCACCCGGCTTTTTGGAAGGCGTGCTTGCCCGCGATGAACGGTGTCGCCACGGCTCGTTCGCTCGCCAAGATGTACGCGCCGCTCGCCCTCGGAGGCGAGCTCGACGGCGTTCGGCTCGTCTCCCAGGAGGTCATCGACAAGGCGTCTGAAGTGCAGACCAAGCGTCTCGACAAGGCGGTGATCTACCCGCTGCACTGGAAGCTCGGCTATCACAGAACCGATGCGTTGCTGATGGGCGTCCCTGCGGCTTTCGGGCATTTCGGCCTCGGGGGCTCCGGCGGCTGGGCAAATCCGGAGCACAAGCTCTCGTTCGCTTTCGTCCACAACGCCTTTCCCCTCACGATTACGGGGCAGACGCGGACCGTCATGATGACGGCGGCCGTCTACGAGTCGCTCGGCGTGTATAAGGGGCTCTGTCACACGCTGCGGCACGGTCCGATCGTCGACCTGGTGCCGAAGCGAGCTTAGCCAAGTCGGACGGGGGCCAGAGATGACGGAAAAAGTAGCGGTCATAGGCGGGGGCATCGCAGGCGTCGGCGCGGCCTGGTCGCTCAGTCGCTCAGGTTACGAAGTAGAGATCTTCGAGAAAGGGCCTGCGCTCGGCGGAAACGCGAAGACTTTTCGTTGGAGCGTCCCTGGGGGGGGCCATGCGGACTCTCCGCTGCTCGTCGTGGCCTGGCCGCAGATGTACTACCACAACTACGAGCTGCTCCTGCAACAGCTCGGTGTTGGAATCGAAACGTTGCCGATCTCCTATTTCGTGAAGACCCCCGAAGGGCACTTCTGCCAGGATGGGCAGACCGGCATCCAAAAGCGCTTCGAACCGGAGTTCCGACGCTGGAAGCGCCTCGTCGCTTTCATCAGCAAAGTGAATGACTTCTTCCTCCCAAGGAAGAAGCACGACTCGCTGTACCATTTCTCGTACTTCAACCCGCTCAATCTCATTCCGCTGTACTGGATGGCGCGGCTCTTCGGCATCTCACGTGACTTCTGGGATACGATTTTCGTTCCGATTCATTGCGCTAGCTTCATCACGACTTCCATGCGCGGCGTACCGGCGGTGATCCTGCCCCTCCTCGAAAGCATCGTTCCCCTGGAGGAGCCGACCCAGATGGGCACCTGGAAGGGCGCTCCACGGCAGGTTTTCGATCGAATGACCGCACGATTCTCGGAGCGGGTTCACACCAATCACGAGATCACGAGCGTGAAGCGGGAAGGCGAGCGTTTCGTGGTCGCCGATTCCAAGGGGCGAAGTTACGAGGCCGATCGCGTCGTCTTCGCCTGCGATGCGACGGCGGTGCTCGAATCGATCGAGGCCCCGACTCGGCTTCAGCGGCTGCTGCTCGGCAACTCGGAGTACGTCGACGACGTCGACCCGACTTTTTCGAAGTTTGTCGTGCACTCGGACACCAGCATTCTCCCGGGAAAGCATAGGGAGCGGATCCTGTCCGACTTCAACACCTACTCGGAGATCGACGAGAACGGCGCGCTCGAATGCACGTTTGTTATCTCGGCCCAGAATCCGAGTATCAAAGACAAGGGCGTGCCGATGCTCGTCACATTCAATTCACGGCGATCCATCGAGAGAGTTCAGAAGCGAATCGATCTCCCGCATCCCACTCACACCGTGTCCCTGCGAAACCTCATCATCATGTCGATGATGCGGCACTTGCAGGGAAGAGACGGCATCTACTACTGCGGCACGTTCACGACGCCCGAAGGAGGGCACGACCTCTCGTTCATGTCCGGGCTGGTGGTCGCGCATGCGATCGGCGCAGACTACCCTTTTTCGTCCGACAACTCCGACGCTGTCGCGGACTTCGGGCAAATGCAGAAGATGATGTTGAAGGCCAGCGACCGCCGCCCGGTCTAGAGGAAGACGCCGTAGCTTCCGGTCAGTATCAGCTCGGTGCTGGTGCAGAGCCCCCAAATCGGGAACACGAACCACATGAGGTTCGAAACGCCGACGAACAACAAGACGTCGCGGACCGAGTGCCCGCGATGCCGGCCGTTGTTGAAGAACTGGAAGAAGTAGACCGCCGTTCCGTAGAACATCTGACAGAAAAAGATGACGCCGATGATTCCGAGCCCGCGCGCGGGCATGAGCTCGAAGGTCATACCGAATG
>JBLYYU010000151.1:0-8071 GCA_048550275.1 Polyangiales bacterium | reverse complement strand
TCGCAGGCGCGCTTCACGCGATTGGGCACAAGGGACAGCGGCCTACGCTGCCTCTAAACCTGGTCGGCGACTTCGGCGGTGGCGGCTTATTGCTAGCGTTCGGCGTAGTTACCGCGCTGCTCGAAGCACAGAAGTCGGGCAAGGGCCAAGTCGTCGATGCGGCGATGGTCGACGGCGTGGCAGCGCTGATGGCAAGCATCTATGCAGGCATGCAGCAAGGTTTCTGGTCTGACAAGCGCGGTGAGAACCTCCTCGACTCGGGCGCCGCCTTCTATGACGTGTACGAGACCAGCGACCAGAAGTACGTCTCCATCGGCTCCCTCGAGCCCCAATTTTACAAGGAGCTCGTCGAGAAGCTCGAGATCGGAGACGTTGCTCCTGCAGTAGGCGAGCACTTGAACCCGGCCAACTGGAACGTGCTCCGCCCGACACTCGAAGCGAAGTTTCGGGAGAAGACGCGCGACGAGTGGTGTGAAGTGTTTAAGGGCAGCGACGCCTGCTTTGCGCCGGTCTTGGCAGCCGCAGAGGTGTTCGAACACGAGCACCACGTCGCGCGACGTTCATTCGTCGAAGTTGACGGGATTCAGCACGCCGTCGCCGCTCCACGATTCTCACGCACCAAGCCGGCGGACCCACAAGCGGCTCGGGACCGCGGCGCTGACACCGAAGAAATCTTGAGGGAATGCGGGATCACGCTTCCGAGCGGAGGATGAGCAGATGATCACCGATTTCGACGACTATTTGATTCACCAGGCCGCATTGCCGGTCAATCAGATGGGGATAGTCAACCGCAACGCTTACGACCGCTACTGGTTCAACGGCTTCGACAAGGCGGGGACGTTTCTCTTTGAAGCTGGGTTCGGTCGCTACCCCAACCGGTTCGTTCAAGACGCGCATTTCAGCGTGGCGGTCGATGGTGTTCAACACTCGTTTCACGCTTCTCGTCGGGTGGCCGAAAACCCCATGGATTCGAGCGCCGGCCCGATGCGCGTCGAGGTCGTTCACCCTCTACGCGTCGTTCGGATCGTCATCGACCCAAACGACACCGACGTGGAATGTGACCTCACCTTTCACGCCAAGGCACCACCAATCCAAGAGCCGAAGAACCACATGTGGGACGGAACCCGTCTCATCATGGACACTCAGCGCTTCACACAGCTCGGTACCTGGGAAGGCTTTATCTCGATCAAGGGTCGGCGAATCGAAATAGAGCGGAGCGAGGTCATCGGCCTTCGGGACAAGTCCTGGGGAATGCGTCCCGTCGGCGAATACGAAGAAGGCGCACCGAGCAAGCTGACGACCGACCCTGCCGTCTACTGGATCTGGTCACCGATTCACTTCGACGGCTTCTGCACCCACTTCTTGACCCGCGAGCTGCCCGACGGCTACGCGGAGGAGCTCTCCGCGGCGATCATCCAAACCTACCCCGATGACGCAGAGGTTCCGGGCGACGTGACCGAAGCCGAAGAGGAGAAGATGGCCGGCGCCACGAACTCGATCGAATGGATCAGCGGCACCCGATGGCCGAAGAGGGCAACGCTAGGCTTCGCGAAGCGAGACGGCACCAAGCTAGAGATCGAGCTCGAGCCGATCTTCCGCTTCCAGATGATGGGCATCGGCTACCAGCATCCCGAGTGGGGCCACGCCGTTTGGCGGGACGAGCTCGAGATCGGCTACGAAAGCTGGAAACTCGATGAGGTGGAGCCGGACGAGTACTGCTCGATCCACGTGCACAACGTCGTGCGCGCAAAAATGGGCGACCAGGTCGGCATCGGCATTTTGGAGACCATCGTGTTCGGTCGCCACGAACCGAGTGGCTTTCAGGACCTCTTCGACGGTGCGCCCTGACGGGCGCTCCACCAGACTAGAACGCGTACCCGCCGCCCACCGAAATGATCGGAAACGCATCGGGATAGAAGGCATTTCTGAAGACTGCGATCTTCAAAGAGGTCGCCACGAATACGCCCTTACCCACGCCCATCACGAGGCCTCCTCCGAGCAGCAGGTTTCCGTAATTCCTTCGACCGGATTCGAAACCGCCTTGCTTCCAGCCCGTGTTGATCAACTCGCCCTCGACGAGGAAGAAAAGCTGCTTGATCGGGAAGATGCGAACGAAGATCGAGCCTCCGTACGTGTGCCAGGTGATCTCTGGAATGGGCCGCCGGTCCCTGGTGAACTCGTAGCGAAACGCGACGCCCGGCTCGACGATACGCTTGAAAATGTAGGAGACTTGAGGCGAGATTCCGATCGAGATCAGGCCGCTGCTGATGCCGAAGCCGATCCCGCCGCCGACGCGAAGATGGCCGAGCGGCTCCTTCGGTGTTTCCGGTTTCGGAGGAAGCGGCCCTTCGGGGCTTTCGACGGGCGCAGGCTCGGCCGGCGGCTCTGGCGGAAGCTCCGGCTGAGGCGGAGGCTCCGTGATGACTTCGATCTCCGAATCCGCCTGCGCAAGCGCGGCATTGGCCGACAGCGGCGCTGCGATTAGCACCGCCCCAGCTAGGATCGTCATGGGAAAATCGAGTCTAGACACGTGCAGATTGTATCAGACGGGCGAGGGCCCCGTTATGTTCACTCAGCAATGAACGTCGCCTCGTACCACGGGCGGAGTAGGCTAGACTAGTGCCATGGAAGACTCGGCGGTTGTCTCTCGGATCGTGCACGAGTCCTGCGAGCGCGCTGCGCCTCTGATTCCGAGTGGCCATTGGTGGGAGCACCTCGACGACGATTTCGCGCGGAGTCGCGAGAAGTTCGAGCTCGCCTGGGCGGATCGCCTCCAGATCGGCGCGGCTGCGGCCTTCGACCATGCGGTGAGAGCCGTCTTCGCCTCGATGGTGGGCGCGACCGCAATACCGTTCGGCTTCAACCCGGCCGAGCTTCGGCGCTCGATGGAGAATGTCGATCTCTACGCCGAAATGGCGCGGTCGGGCGACCCGCGGCGCTTCTTCCAAGAGCCACCTTCGGACGTCCGCGTTCGCGTCAAGAAGGGGCGCTGGTTTCCGCGTTTCGAACCAGAAGACGGTGTCTGCGAAGTCCTGCGCTTCGACAGCCCTTTCCAGCCAATTCATCCACGCCAACATCGGCCCTATCTACGACACGAGGAGAACCGCGTCGCGTACGCCCGCATGACCCGGCATCGAGATGGCCCGCGACCAACCATCGTCGCGATTCACGGGTTCACCGCCGAAGGGTACTTGATCAACGAGTGGTTCTTTGCCCTCCCTTGGTTCTATCGCATGGGTTGCGATGTCGTGCTGTTCACTCTTCCGTTCCACGGGCCGCGCCAAACGCGTTTCTCGCCGTTCTCCGGCCATGGTTTCTTCGCGGGCGGCACGTCTCGGTTCAACGAGGCGGTCGCACAGTCGGTGTTCGACTTCCGGATTCTCCTGAACTGGCTTCAACAAGAACAGGGGGTCGAGCAGGTCGGCGTGACGGGTTTGAGCCTCGGCGGTTTCATCTCCTCCATGCTCGCGAGCGTCGAGGACAAGCTTGCGTTCGCGCTCCCGAACGTGCCGATCATCAGCGTCGCCGACTTGGTCCTCGAGTGGCAGCCGCTCGGCACGTTGATGCGGACCGCCCTTGCGGCCTCGGGGCTGAGCTCCGCGGACGCACGCCGACTGGTCGCAGTGAGCTGCCCGCTCACCTATCCTCCAGTCCTTCCACCCGAGCGGCTCATGATCGTCGGTGGCGCAGGCGACCGGCTCGCACCACCCAAACACTCGAGGCTGCTCTGGGACCATTGGCAACGCTGCCGGATGCACTGGTTCCCGGGGAGCCACAGCATTCACCTCGACCGCGGTAAGTACTTGACGGAAATGGCTCGCTTCATGATGGACGCTGGCTTCCTCCAACCTGGAGGTATGCCGTGATACCGGTTTCGAACCTAGACGCGGGGATGCTCTACGCGGAGACGGCCGAGATGCCCATGCACACCATGGGCATCCTGATTCTCGAGGCCGAGCACGAAGATGGCCTGCAGCACGGCAAAGGCTCGCCTTTCGAGGTCACCAGGCAGCGTTTCGCAGAGCGCATTCATCTGATTCCACCGTTCAGGCGACGCATCGTCCAGGGCCCCCTGCAGATCGGCGACCCTCACTGGATCGAGGACCCGGCGTTCAACCTCGACAATCATCTCGTGCATGTCTCTCTCCCGTCACCGGGTGGCATGACCGAGCTCTGCGATTTCATCGGCGGCTTCGCCGCGAAGTGTCTCGAGCGCGACAGGCCGCTTTGGAAGGCAGCGCTCGTCGAAGGATTGGAAGACGGAAAGATGGCGCTCGTCATGAAGATCCACCACGCCGCGATGGATGGCGGACGAAGCGCAGCAATCGCGGGCGAGCTCATGGATACCAGCCCCGAGGGCCGCGTCATTCCTCCGCCCGACGAGCCCTGGCTTCCCGACCGAGAGCCGAGCATCCCCTGGCTTGCAGCCGACACCCTTCGCACCCTTGCGGGAAAGCCGCGGCGCGCCGTCGAAGCGGCCTCCAAGATGGCTTCGGCGATCCGAAACTCGGGGCGATCTCGCCCTGCCCCAGCGCCGACGGACGACGCTCCGGACAAGCCCCCTCTCTTCGAGTCGCCGCCGACGATGTTCAACGGCGCGCTGACACCGAACCGCTCGGTTGCTCTCTCGGACGTCGCTTTCGACGATGTGAAGGCGATCAAGAAAGCGTTCGGAGTGACGATCAACGATGTCGTACTGGCCGCCTGTTGCGCGAGTCTGCGTGACTGGCTTTCCGCACACGGCGGGATTCCGGAACGCCCACTGGTCGCTACCGTGCCCGTCTCGATCCGCCACGATGGTGACGAAGACGGCAACCGAATCTCGGTGATTCGAGTCCACCTGCCGGTCCAGTCCGAAGACCCCGTCGACAGGCTGATGGCCATCAACGAAGAGACCTCGCGTCAGAAGAGACGCCACAGCAGAGGGGGCCGCGGTGACATCCTCAAGAACGTCACAGACCTCGTCACCAACATCACTGTCCCCTGGATCTCGACCCACCTCATCGGCCTGATTTCATCTACGCATCTGGCAGACCGGGTCCCACCGTTGTGGAATCTAATCATTTCGAACGTCCCGGGTCCGCCGGTTCCGCTCTACACGCCTGGGGCGCGGCTCACCCACCTGTTCCCCCTCGGCCCGGTGCAGCAAGGTTCGGGCCTGAACATCACCGTGATGAGCGCCGTCGACCGGCTCTGCTTCGGCACATTGGCCTGCACGGAGCTGGTTCCTGACTTGCCAGACATCGCCAATGGCTTCGTGCGCGAAGTCGAGCTGCTCAAAGCCAGCGTCGAGTAGCGGCAAGTCGTCACACAATCAGAACGCGCTGCCGCGTTCCACACCCAAGCGCTTGCCAATTTTTGCCAAAGGGCAGAAGCCGGTGAACGACGCCTGAAGCATGTTCAGGCCGACGAACGCCGGGAGCGCTAGCCAGGCGATGTGGTGACTGTAAGCGAGGACCACGCCAGCGATGACCATGATGCCCGCCACTCGGAAAACCAGTTTGTCGATATTCATGTTTGCATTCCTTTTGATTTTGAAACCTCAGAACGAGTAGCGAAGCCTCGCGTACACGTTCGTGTTCTCTTGGAGCTGACCGAAGAAGGTGTAGTCGTCGCGGCCAAACATCAGGTTGGCTCCGACGACGATCGCCAGAGGCTCGATGATCTTGTAGGTGACACGCGGGCGGATGTAGGTGTCGAGCTCGTCTGGCGAGAAGAAGACGAACAGCGAGAGCTCGAGGTTGTCCATGACCAGGAACTGGGTGAGCCGCAGCGTGAGCAGATGCCGAAACTCGTGCTGCTCGTAGGCGGCCCAGAGTGAGTTGGCGATGAGCTCGTCGTACTTGAGCGTGTACTCGAGGTAGTACTGCAGGCCCATTTGGAACTTCGGAAAGAGCTCGCGCTCGTAGCCGGCCAGCCCTCGGAACTGCGAATTCGGCGTCGTCGGGTCCGTGCCCGCGCGGTCATCGAACGAGTCGTAGAAGGCGCCCTCGACGTTGATGAGGCCTCCGCCAAGCGGGGCACGAACGCTCGCACCGTACACGGCGAGTCTTGCGTACGTGACGTTCGGCGGGTTCGAGGGGTCAGGGAGACCCGTAAGCGCCGTGGGCTGAGGCCAGAACCCAGCATAGCCGTAGGCCGCCAACTCGACCGCGCCCGCACTCCCGTAGAGCCGACCGTGGATGGTTCCGTTGCGGAGGCGCTTGTCGGGATAGGTGGGTTGGATGGGACTGAACGGAGAGCGGTCGCCTTGGATTTCCCCGAGCAGAGGGTTGAAGAACGAAAGCCGCTCGCCGTTGATGAAACGATCGGGCTCGAAGATCGGCGTCCAAATCAAATCGAGCCCGACCTTCTTCATCATGAAAGTCGTCTGAACCGAGTTGGAAGGCGCCTTGAGGTACTCGTCCGCGCGCCCGATGAAGAAGGAGTTGAAGTCCTTCGGAAAGAGGTCGTTCAGGAAGAGGAAATCACCGGTTCCCCAGGTCAGGATCTGACGACCGAAGCGCATGCTGAACCAATTCCCGCCCCGCACGAAGATCGAGGCATCGCGAATGTCGAACCAGACCCGGCTGTCGGCGCCGTCCGCATAGACGTCTCCGCGAAAGCGCACGCTCGCGATCTCGTGGGTGGCGTCGAGGTTCAGGCGAAAGCGCGCCTCGGCCGCTGCGAACTCGTTGGCGCTGGCGCTGCTCCGAACGACACGGGGGGCTACGAGGCCTTCGACGAAGCCGCCGAGCTGAAAGCCCCACGCCTTGGCGCTGGAACCGCCGCCCCCGCCGTCTTCCTCTTCCCAGTCGTCGAACTCGCCCCAGTCGTCGCCGCCACCATCGGCGCCGAAATCATCCGCAGGCTCGGCATCGCCTGCGAGCTCCTCCGGCGTCTCGGCACTTTCCGCCGGATCGCCCGGGCCCTCGGCCTCGGATTGCAGGGACTCCTCAGCCATGCGGTCCGGCGTCGGCTCCCCCTCTGTCTCAGTAGATGGCCCCGCATCGGTTTCGCCGACGCCCTCCTCCGTGCTGACCTCGGGCGCTGCTTGATCGTCTTGAGCAAACGCACCGGAGGCAAGGGCGAGCGCTGCAAACATCAGCGCGGCCACCGCCATACACCTGAGCGAAGGAACCCCGCCGCGGCACTGTTTCGTCGTACAAGTCGTCGGTCTCATCGGACTGCTCCCTCAGGCCCTTCAGCGAAATCGGTTCAGCGGAGCCACTTCTGTGGTGGGTTGCGAAGCGAACCCTCGACGAAGATGCCGTCGGGTATGCCGAGGTCGTACTGAACCTTGCTGACATCGCTCAGCGTGTAGCCCCCGGACTCCAGGTCACTGACTTTGAGGCGCGTGATCGTGGCGTGCCCCTGAATCGCGCTGGAGCTGACGGTTTCGATGCGCCGATAGACCTTGCCCTGCGCGTTGACGTACTCGATCTTGCTCGGCAAGAAGGTCTTCTTGTTGATGTGCAGCGTGTAGTGCGCGAACTCGACACCCTTCTTGCTCTTCGGCGTGCTCTTCACCACGTACTCGGTGTCCGTGGTCTCGAGGAGCTCGTGCTTGTCTTCAGATGGGTGGCGACCGGAGATGTCTTCGTAGAAGAAGTGCGTCCCGACGAAGCTCGTGCGCTCGTCGCTGGCAGCAATGCGCTTCACCAGGTCGAGCCCCGGCAGGTACAACCAGCGGTCGTCGTCCTTGTTGGTGTGCTTTTTGACGAGGAAGGCTGTGTTTCGAACATCAGCCGGCTGGTCGAAGACGACGAGGTAGTTCTGGTCGCCTCCGTCTTTCAGGTCTCGTCGGAGCACGGCGAACTGACGTCGCTGCGAGCGGCCCTTGCTGTCGACGATCTTCATTCGAACGAGCGCTCGCCCGTCGTTTGCCGCGTAGTACTGCGCGTTGTTGGTGCGATTGACGATCTCACTCGCGTCTTTCAGGTCTCCCGCCTCGGCCGACATCGTCGGGGTCGAGAGTAGGAACGCTGCGGCGACGGCCGCCAACCAGGTCTTGCTGAGGATATTCATGCTGTTTGCTCCTTGTTGGTCGCGAGGGGCGCCGACGTCTCGTCTGCGCTCGTTGCCACGGTCT
>JBLYYU010000150.1:0-10435 GCA_048550275.1 Polyangiales bacterium | reverse complement strand
GTGGGCACCGAGATGAGGGCAGTACGCATCCATCACGGTGATGCTCTCGTCGCCAGTCTTGAAGGCGATGACGTCGTTCCCGAGGAACTTGAACGAGCGGATCTCGCCGGCCTTGAATTCGCTGAACGGGGCCAGATGAAACCAGCTGTTCGGAAACGGCGGCAACCTGGTCTTCTTCGAGCTCGAATGAAAGCGCGGCCTCTCGGCCTTCGCCGCCTTTGTTTTTTCGCTTGCCGTGGAGCGGGCCTCCGACGCGGCCGGCGCACTCTTGGATTCAGATTCTCGCATTCGTGTTCTCAGAATAACACGAGCGGTAGGTCGGGGACCCAGACGAGCATCGCTTCGTGCAGAAGCCCAACCACACCGAAGTCAGTAAGGACGGCTGAAGCTCTCTTAGCCCATTGGACTCGGGCCGAGAGCCGATAACTGGCGCGGCCGATGGGCTTGATGAGCGTTCGTAGTTGCTACGCACCGCTCATTCGCCGTGAATCATTTGCGTCGGATGCCGTGCCGTCAGAGCACGAAGGCGCGAAGAACGCTCGATTAACCGCGTGTTCATGCATGGCATGGTCGTTGCTTTGTCATTCTTAGGGAACGGAGGCGGTCATGGGACAAAGGATGCTGCTCGCGGTGCTTCTCTCGGTGCTCGCAGGCGCCTGCAGCCCGTATCTGCACTCACCGCCGGCTCGAATGCTCCCTCTGGAAACCGCGGCGTCGTTGCCTAAGGGAGACATCGCGATTCAGGCGGCAGGGGGCGGGGGCGCCGCGACTTGGGGTCCTTCGGTTGGTGCGGGGACGCTGCAAGCCAGATTTGGGGTCGGTCACAACCTCGAAGTCGCGGGCGAAGGGAGCGTCGCGCGTATCGGGAAGCGGGACACCGAATGGGACACGAGCGCTCGCCAATCGATCTTTGCGGGGAGAGGCGGGTTCAAGTACGCGCCGGTCAACTGGTTCGCGGTTCAAGCAGGCTTCGGTGGCGGCGGAAGCGCGGCCGGCGGGTTCATCAGCCCGGACGCAGGCATCATCTTCTCCTACCAGGGCAAGGCGGTCGTCCCCTTCGTTGGCAGCGGCTTCTTCTACAGTCACCCCATCAACCCGAAGGCCGTCCTGTTCTACGACGATCGGGGCAACAGAGAAGTGCTCCTCCCCGATCAGACGTTCGGCGTCTACACGAACCTCGGCGTTCGAGTCCCGTTTTCGCACAAGAACGCGGACGCGCCTCGCACCGCGGTCATGTTCGCTTACCGCTTCATGCTCGCATCCCATAGCGAATACGCGGGCTCGGACCTGTATCAGGATCGAGTGCAGGACTTCTATCACCTCGGTGTCGTCAGCTTGGACTTCGTTCTCGGAAAGCAGCCCGACAAGCCAAGCAACGGCGGGCGGCGCTGGAAGCTGCGCTGATGCTCTGCGCCCCGGTGTCGCGGGCACGGATGCGGGCTCTCCTCAGCCTCCGGGACCGTCTCGAGACCCCAAAAGCTAGAGGTCTTCCGGCCTCCAAGTTGGAATGACCCCATCGAAGAGCCATGAGCAGTTGACGACGAGAGAGGTCTTCGACACGCTGTCGTCACCATTCACAAGGAAGCGAACCATGAAGCGTAGCTTGGCCATCACTAGTATTCTCGCGCTCGTATTGGGCTGCGGAGAGAGCACAACGAGTCCGAACCGGGAACCCGAAGCAGTCATCGTCGACGCGTTCAACGTCGCGTTGGCCGGGGCCTTCATTCCTTACGAGACGGAACGGCGGCAACCCATTGCGGACGCCATCGCAACCCACGACGCCGATATCCTCTGTCTTCAAGAGGTCTGGACCCAGGCGGACAAAGAGCTCATCCGTGACGCTGCGGCGGAATCGTTCCCGCACTCCGTGTTCTTTGAAAACGATCTCGATACGCCCATCGATGATCCGACCGACCAGCGAGGAGAGATCCCGCCAGCGCCGACTACCGTGCCGTGCCCGGACGAGATTTTCGGCGACGACGAGCTGACCATCAAAGCGCAAATGGACGATGCGATCGACTGCGTGCGAGACAACTGCTCGACGATTCCGGACAGCGACGAGGGACGCACGACCAGCGCGGCCTGCGCTTCGTCGGCTTGCTCGATCGCGGTCGCGCCGCTCCTGTTTGGCTCCGACCCTCAGCACCAGCGCTGCTACGCCTGTGTCGTTCCGCAGCTTCCGACGGCTACGTTCGCGGAGATGCGTGCGAGTTGCCCGACGGTGGTCAATCAAGATGTCGCCTTCGGCGGGCAGAACGGCGTGATGATTCTCTCGCGTCACCCGCTCAAGAACACCGAGAACTGGGTCATCCCGGGCACCTGGAATCGTCGCAGCATTCTCAAAGCGACCGTCGAGCTTCCCAACGGGGCGGAGCTCGACACCTACTGCAATCACCTGACGCCGATTTTCACGGTGCCGCCGAACAGCATCAACACCTTCCCGTACACCGGGCAGTACGGAAACGGGATGACCGGGCCTGGAGGCTGGCAAGCAGAGCAAGAGCTCCAAGCGCAAAAGCTCATCGACTACGTCGCCTCTAGCAGCAACGCCCGCCCAGCGGTCATCTTGGGTGATTTCAATGCGGGTCTCGCCTATCCCGAGCAAGAAATCGTCGGCGAGGGCGAGGAAACCTTCAACATCCTCGAGGCGGCGTACACCCCTGCGTACAGCGCCGACTACACGCCGCTCTGCACGTTTTGCACCACGAACCCGGTCACCGACACCGAGGCGTCGGTCTGGATCGACCACATCTTCCTCTACAACTTGGCCGAAAGCGCCGTGAGCTCGACAGCGCGCATCTTCGACGAAGACGTCGTGCCAGTGGAAGGCGACATGCTGGTGCCGCTGTCCGACCACTTTGGGATGCGCTCCGTGGTGGTGGTGCCTTAGGGCGCGGGCAGGAGCTCGATGACGGGGCCGTGCCGAAGAGTGTGGCGAACGCCGCGGTAGAGGCCGAGCGACTCGTAGACGGCGGCGGTCAGGATTACGGAACGAATTTGTCCGCTGGGCGAAAGCGGGAAGCCGTTGTGGGTCAGCGCCGCGGAAAGCTCGAGCTCCGGGTTCGCCCAGCCGCCGGCGCCACCCATCCCGAAATGCCCGAACGCGCTCGGGACGTCCATCAACAAGGCATCGGCGCGGTGGTACCCGAGGCGCCAGTGCAAGGGGTACAGGACGACGCGATCGGCACGCTTCATCTGAACCTCGGCCGATCGTCTGACGACATCTTCCCGGACGAGCCGTACACCTCCGATTTGGCCGCCCAGCGAGAGCGCCGCGTACATTCTCGCAAGCGCACGGGCGGTACAGACACCGTTCATTGAAGGGAGGCAGGCCTTCCAAAAACTAGGGTGTGTGAACAGCTCGGTCATCTTGCTTGGGGTAAGCCCTCGGCGAACGAGGTTGCGCAGCGGTCCAGGAGGCACCCAGGCGGGAGCCCGATACACTTCGGGCAAAGGCGCGGCGCCTTTTCTTCGGAGCGCCGGCAAGCCGACGAGGTCGGTGAGACGGTCCATGTGACCGTCGGCCTCCCCGACGTAGAGGCCGTCGAGCCCGAGCGGCTGGACGATTCGCTTCTGCACGAACTCTGGGAACGGAAGTCCGGACACGCGATGGACGAGCTCTCCGACCAGCCACCCGAACGTGACCGCGTGGTAGGCGTTGGCGGTGCCTGGATGAAAGTCGGGCTCGGTTTCCGCCAGGCGCCCGACGATCAGATCCCAATCGAGGATGTCGGTGAGCTGCTCGACCAAGGGCACGATCTTGTGCAGACCCGCCTGGTGGGCGAGAAGCTGCCGAACCGTGAGCGTCTCCTTGCCGTTGCACCCGAACTCCGGCCAGTAGCGCGCGACCGGGGCGTCGTAGTCGATCAAACCGTCGGAGACGAGGATGTGGACCGCCGTCGCGGCCACGCCTTTGGTGCCGGAGAAGCAAATCGACATCGTGTCGCGTTCCCAAGGCGCCCCGTCGTGACGTGCCTGACCCGCCCAGATGTCGACGACGCACTTGCCGCGAAGGTAGACCGACGCTGCGCCACCACCGCCGTGCTGAGCCACCTGCTTGCGTAGCGCCCTGGCAACCGGCTCGAAGCGAGGCTCGTAGTCACCGTGGATCTGGATGTCTTCGTTGGTCATGATCGCCCTGTCCCCCGCCCGGGATCCGAGCCTTGGATCTAGCGCGCTCGGTTCACGTCGAGAGGCAAAAACCCGTGACTGGTTCCTCAGATCGGATGAACGGTCGGGCTTGTCGCGTGAGCGGCACCGAAGAGATGCCGGGCGTGGGATACAGCAAGTAAAGTTCGCGTCGAGCGATCTCTCCCGTCTGCTCTCTCCCTAGTCGCAGCTGCCGTCCGAACGTCCGCCAAACACGGTCGTCCAATACGTGCCGTAGCTCCCGCCATCGGTGGCGCGCCCGATGCCGACTACGGCGAAGCCATCGTTGAGCATGTTCGCGTTGTGACCCGGGGAGTTGACCCATTGGTTGAACGTACCTTGAGCGCTCGAGTTGCCCGCAGCGATGTTCTCTCCCCAACCTGTTTCGCCGCAGCTGTCGTAACAGGCGTCGCATGCGCGATCGATCGGGCTCGAGCCATTGAGGCCGCTATGGTCGAAGTAGTCTTGGTCACGCATGTCTTCGCTGTGACCTTGGGACGCGCGGTTGAGCGCGGTACAGGCCGTGACCGGACTCCGCCCGTTCGCGACCCGGTGCTCGTTCAGCAGCACCAGGAACTCCTGCTCTTCAGCATCGAGACTGGTCGTCGCGGGCCCCGCGCCACCGCATTCCATCTGACCCGAGCCACCGGACCCCGCCGCGCCACCGGACCCCGCCGCGCCACCACCAGTGCCTGCGTCGCCGCCCGTCCCGGTTCGTGGGTCGAGATCCGACCCGAAATCGCCCCCACAGCCGACGGCCGTCAGGAGGGTCAGCGCGTAGAAGGATGCTTGAAAATGCTGTCTCACCCTTAGAGCCTAAAATGGACAAGGCCGTACCGCACCCCCTTGGTGAGGCAGCAGACAAAGAATGACAGGAAGGGCTATTGAACCCCTCGTGCATCTGAGCAATGTTAACCCATCAGGGTGATTCTTCATGAGTAGTCCATTTCTGCCGACGGGGCCGGCGGTCGCTCGTGGCTTGCTGCAGGTTGGTGGTGTTCTGGCGGTCCTGTTGCTCGTCGCTTGCGACGGCCAAATCGCGGGCGGCGGATCCTCGACGGATCCGCGCGACCTCGCGGGCCCCGACGCGAGAAAGGTCAGCCTCGGGCCTGCGGTAGGGCGTCGGCTCACTCGGGAGGAATACGTGAACTCGGTCGGGGTGGTGATGGGGGTCACCGTGGATGCCGACGACTACGACATGCCGCGCGATGAGCGAGTGCCGCAGGGTTTTCGGAACTCGTCCTTGGACCTCCTGTTGAGCCCCGCGCGCGTGAATGCGTATGACGCCATCGCGAACGACGCCGTGGCCCAAGTCGACGTGGCCGATTTCGTGTCGCGGTATTCGAGTTGCACCGAGATGCGCGACGATTGCTACGACGACTTCGTGAGTGGCGTTGGCGTCCTCATGTTTCGGCGTCCCGTCATCGACGCCGATCGCGGATTCTACTCGCGGCTGTTCACCGTGGCCCAAGAAGAAGGCGAAGGCTTCCAAGCGGGCGCGGCACTGGTGATGCGAGCGATGTTGCAATCCCCGCACTTCCTCTACCGGCTCGAGTCGCAAGCCGGAAACAACGCTGGAGACGCGCGTGAGGTCGATTCGTTCGAGCTCGCAACTCGGCTCTCGTTTTTGGTTTGGAACGCTGCCCCGGATCAGGCGCTCTTAGATCTAGCCGCAAGTGGTGAGCTCCGTTCGAACATCGATGTCCAAGTCGAACGCTTGCTCGCCCACCCTCGCGCACGCCGGGCGCTTCGGCAGTACATCGAGCAGTGGCTGTACCTCGACGCGATTCCGGATTCGTTTGGGCTCGGGGCCGACATGAAAGAGGAAACCTATCGCCTCTTCGAGCGGATCGTTTGGGAGGAAGACGCTGACTTCATGCGAGTGTTCACCGAGAAGAGCGCCGAGCTCTCGGGCGAGCTGGCAAGTTTCTACGGGCTAAGCGCCGCGGACAGCGGATTCCGCACCTATGACCTCGGCGCAGTTCCGGAGCGCATCGGCGTTCTCACCAACGCGAGCGTGCTCGCGGCGCGCACGATCAACCCGAGCAGCTCGATGATCGATCGCGGGCTCTTCGTCTTGAACGATCTTTTCTGTGAGAGCGTTGGCGCGCCCGACACTCCAGAGTTGCAAGATGCCATCGCAGAGGCTGCCGTTCCGGAGACCAGCGGGCTGAGCCAGCGTGAGCGCTTCGCGATTCAAAGCGAGCAGCCGCTGTGCCTCGGCTGTCACGCGCGATTTGATCCACTCGGGCTCGCGTTCGAGCAGTACGGTTCGGCCGGCCAGTACATCACTGAGGACGAGTTCGGCAATTCGCTGCCAGGCGGAGGCCGAGTCGAGCTAGGTGACTTGAGCTTCGACTACAGCAACGTCGAAGAGTTCGCCGAGGCTCTTGGCGGGAGCGAGAGCGTGGCCCGTTGTGCCGTCGAGAAGAGCGTGCAGCATGCGTATGGCCGCACGCTCGCGTCGAACGACGCCGATCTGCTCTCCGAAGTCTACGCAGAGTTCGTCGAGGGCGGCCGCAGCTACCGCGCGCTCATCCAAGCCATCGCCGGGCACCCCGATTTTCAACTGGTCGAGGTGGCCCCATGAGCAAGCTGACACGACGGCATTTCATTCAAGGCGCGGGCAGTGTCGCGATCGGGCTTCCGCTCTCGGCGACGATGACCCGTTTCGCGGCGGCCGCTCCAGGCGTGACGCCGCCCCGCTACATCTCCCTGTTCTTCGGGAACGGGATGCCCAAGAAATTCGTTCAGGACGGCTACGGCGGAAACGTCATCGCGCCGCTGTCGCCTTTTCAGTCCAAACTGGCGATGGTTCGCGGCCTGCAGCTCAACGAAGGAGGGGGCGCGGCTCTTCACTACAAGGGCACGGCCAGGTTCGGCAAGGGCAGGCACGCGCCGAGCGAGTCTACCGCTGGCGGCGAGTCGCTCGACAACAAAGCGCACCGAACCTACGCGCCCAGCTCGCTGCTCCTGAACGTCAACATGCACACGCACGTGACCGGCGGGAACCCTGCGACCCGCTGGTTCCACAGCTGGCGTGATGTCAATCAGCCCAACGACGAGCTCCTTCGCCCGCTGGACGTGTTCGATGCGATCTTTGGCAGCTTCATGCCTGGCGATACTGGGGGCCTCAGCCCTGAAGAGCGGCGGGCGATCCGCTACCGCAACAGCGTGCTCGACTCGGTCGTCGACCAATACCAAGAGCTATCGAGCGAAAGGTCTCCGTACGGTGTCGGTGTTCGCGCCCTCATCGCCGACCACCTGGACCTCGTGCGGTCCCTCGAACGCCGCTCCCTCGAGGTCGACCAGATGATGCCGCCGGTGAGCTGTGAGACACCCGCGGCGCCGCCGGACCTCGCGCCGAGTCAGGCCTGTACGGCGGCCCTGTGCCCCGGCGACGACAGCTTCTACTACGGATCTGGCGGCGCGAATTGGAACGAAGTCTGGGAGCTGAACTCGGACCTCTACGCGATGGCGCTGCGCTGCGGCGTGACCCGCTTCGGCACGATGGGCTGTTCCGGCGGGGGTGACCGCTACCCGATTCCCGAGCTTCGCGCCCAGGGCATCGACGAGAGCCCGCACATCCTCGCCCACCCCTGGACTCGCGCAAACGAAAACGGCTTCGATGTCTGTGTTCGTTGGCTCATGGAAAAGGTCGCGTACTTCCTTTCCGGGCTCGACGACCCTGCATGGCCCGACCCGGACGGCGGCACCGTCCTCGACAACACGGTCGTCCTCATCGGCACCGAGCTCGGCACCGCGAACGACAACCAACACCACGTCGACTACATGACGTATTGGTTGGCGGGTGGCGGCGGCCGAATCCAAAGCGGAATTTTCGACTACGATGGACGGTCGGACGTCGACCTCTACAGCACGATCAGCCGCGCGATGAGCATGGGCGACGCTTTTGGCGACATGGGCGACTTCAACGGGCACTTCGACCTCGTGCGCTGAGCTCGACTCGCGCAAAATTTGCGCAGGGTCGTTTATCCGCAGCGCTGAACCTTGGGTCGCGCTAGTTGGATCTTGGTTCCGGGCGGAAGGTATCCAAATGACAGTTGTGCTGAGGTTGGCTTTCGTTGCGCTGCTCGCAACGTCGATGGGGTGCTCGACCGAGAGCGAACCGATGAAGGAACCGCTGCCGACGGGCTACGAGCAGCGTCGCGCGGACTTCTTCGAGCTGACGATCGACGCCGATCCGAGAAACACCTACTCGGAGGTCATGCGCCTCGATAAGGGCGAGGCTCCGGACGAGTCGAAGATTCGTCACGATCTCGATCGATTGGTGAACCGCGAGGACACGTCGGACTTCAAGCTGCCGGGGCTCCTCTGGATGATGTACAAGCACGCGAGCTCGGAGCTGCTCAGCCAGGAGTTGCTCGACGATGCGAAGACGGTGCTGCTGAAGCACAAATACTGGCCCGACGAGCGACTGAACGAAACCGAGTGGTTGCCCGAGCCAGAGCCCGTCGACAGCGAGTATTGGGTTCCGACCACCGATAGCATGGTCTACGTGACCGAGAACCATTTCATCCTGTACGCGAGTAGCGCGTACTTGGTCGGGCAGCTCTATCCTGAAGAGACCTTTGGAGCGAGTGATGAGACGGGCGCGCAGAAGATGGATACGTTCCGTCCGCGCGTCATGAAATGGCTGGAGCTTCGGTACAAGTCCGGCTTCAGCGAGTGGCTGTCGAACGTCTACTACGACGAAGACATTCCGGGCCTCGTCGCGCTCGTTGAATTTGCCGAGGACGAAGAGATCAGAACGAAGGCCGCGATGGTCTTGGATCTGATCCTCGCCGATATGGCGTTGAACCAGTACGCCGGCAACTTCGGCTCCACCCATGGCCGCACCTACGAAGACAAGATGAGCGCGTCGCGCGACAACACGGGCTCGACCTCCAAGCTCGTCTTCGACCTCAACGAGTTCGGCCCTGGCAACATGAGCTCCTCGTCGCTCGCGTTGAGCACGAAGTACCTGCCGCCCCGCGTGGTCTACGACATCGCAAACGACGCGGACCGACCCGAGATGGAGAACCGTCAGCGGATGGGCATCCGGCTCGAAGAGGCGGAAAGCTGGGGACTCGACCTCGGCCGCTTCGAAGACGGCATGACCTTCATGACGCTCGAGGCGTACACGCACCACAGCAGCATCCTGCTCTGGGGCGAGATGCTCGACGCCTACGGTTGGTGGGTCCACGACGACTACAAATTGTTCAGGCCGTTCGAGGACGTGTTGAGAGACCCCATAGTAGGCCCAGCGTTCGCCAAAGGGGCTGAGAAAGACATCACGCGCAACATGCGACCTGAGGTGAACATCTACACCTACAGGACGCCGAGCTTCATGCTCAGCACCGCGCAGGACTGGCGGAATCCTCATGAGGTCGACCACGTGCCCAACGAGAATGGCTACGGAGGTGACCAGCAGTCGATCTGGCAGGCAACGCTCGGGATGGATGCGGTCGCTTTCACCACGCATCCAGCGAACTTGAGCTGGGACGGAGATACGCCGAGGTACTGGACCGGCTATGGCACGATGCCGCGCGCCATTCAGGTGAAGAACGTCGTCATCTCGCTCTACGATGTCGACACCGACACGAGCCTCTACGTCGCGCACCAGCCACTCTTCACGCACGCGTTCCTGCCAAAGGACCAGTTCGACGAGGCAGACAAAGAAGGCGGCTGGTTCTTCGCGCGCAAGGGCGATGGGTTCGTCGCGCTTTGGGCCTCCGATCCCGAAGCCGACTGGGAGCCCGCCGATCCCGAGCACCCGGAGCTAGGAGTCCACGAGATCATCGCCTGTCCCGATGGTCATCCAGAGAACTACCCCGAGAACCTTCCCGACGGTCCACCGGCTCATGAGGCTTGTCGGGATCGTGAGTCTTATGGGGATTGTGAAGATGCCGAGGACTGCGACAAGACCGTGTGGATCTGCGAGCTCGGAAGCGCGGCCGACTACGCCGACTACGATGCATTCAAGGCGGCCATTCTGGCTGCGCCCCTCGATGTCGACGTGGGCACACTGAGCGTCGACTACCAGTCGCCGTCGCAGGGCCGGCTCGTGATGGGCTGGGATGGGCCGCTCACCCAGGACGGCGAGCCCGTCGATGTCTCCGACTACGCCCGCTACGACAACCCCTACGGCAACTCACCCTTCCGCGATGACGTGATCTCACTCGCGTACGAGGACCCGCAGAAGATCTACGAGAAGACCTCCATGAACTTGGATTGGGCCAACCTCACGCGTGAGGTCAGCCACGACCTAGAGTAGCCGCGCGCT
>JBLYYU010000149.1:0-2735 GCA_048550275.1 Polyangiales bacterium | reverse complement strand
TCTACACCGCCATCGTGGTCGCAAACCACGGCTACACCGGCTTCATCGACCTCGCCCTCACCGGCGGCTGGGGCGCTCAGGTCTTCATCGACCTCTGTATCGCGCTCACGCTATTCGTGTTCTGGATGGTGCCCGACGCCCGCGAGCGCGGCATCAATCCCTGGATCTACTTCGTTGCAATCCTGACCACGGGCTCGGTCGGCGCCCTGGCGTACCTCGTCCACCGCACGGTCAAAGAGGCCGGCGGCGAAAGCGTCGCAAACGCGGCGACGGCCTAGCGTTCGATGTAGCCGATCGCTTCGAGGTGGGCGGCTACGTCTTCGTCGAGCTCGACCGAGTCGGCGGCGACAGCGTCCTCCCGAGCAAGCGCACGCTGCTCGAGCAGGCTCTTCGTCGCCATCCGCACCTCGTCCGGCGCTGACCCCGCGATGTTGTCCTGCTCGGCGGGGTCGAGGTCGACGCGGTAGAGCTCGACCGGTTCGAGGCCGCGCGGGTTGTCCCGGTTGGCGGTGATGAGCTTGTACTCGTCGGTGCCATCGAGCTCACGCACCGATTCGAGCACGTTGCCTTCGTGACTCTCCTCGGCGTAGACGACGTCGGTACCCGTGAACAGGTCCCCGCCCTGAACGCCATCGGGCACAGGCTGGTCGAGGAGCTTCAAAACGGTTGGCATCAAGTCGATGCTCTGCACCCAGTGCCGAACGACGGTGCCGCCTCGCCTGCTCTGCGGAAGCTTCACCAGCAACGGCACCCGAACCTGCTCGTCGTAGAGCGTCGTGCCATGCCAGAAACCGCCGTGCTCGTTGAACTCTTCGCCGTGGTCACTCGTCACGATGATCGTCAGCTCATCGTAGAGCCCACGCTCCTGGAGCCCATCGAGCAACTTCCCAAGCTCGGTGTCCCAGTAGCTGATTTCTCCGTCGTAGAGCGCCGAGAGCGCAGGAGCCTCCGACGGGTCGGGATGCTGGTGCGCCGCGCGGGCGTAGCCGCTGCCGTCATACGGGTGCGCAAAATAGGGGTCGTGCGGGTCCATGTACCCGACGAAAAGGAACCACGGAGCCTCGGTCTGCCGGTCGATCCATCCTCCGAGAGCCGCGTTGACCGTCTCCGCGTCCTGGTACGCAGTGCCCGGGGCCACGTCGCCCTGCATGGCGCGCATCTTCTCAACCCGCTGGCGGACGAACTGCATCAGCAAGAGCTTGGCGCTCGCGTCGTCCGCGCCGAGGACGAACTCCGGCTCGAGGAAGACATACTCGTCGAAGCCCTGGTGGAAGTTGAAGTACGGCGCGACGTTGAAGTTCGTCGCGTAGCCGCCGGTGGTGTAGCCCGCCGTCGCGAGAGCCTCGGGCAAGGTCGTCAGGGCGTCGGGGAGCGCGTCGCTCTTCGACATGACGCCATGGCTCGACGGCAAGCGTCCGGTCAGAATCGAGGCGAAGCTCGGCCGCGTCCAACTCGAGTTCGCGAACGCCTGGTCAAAACGAATCGCGTCGTCGGCAAGGCGCTCGAGGTTGGGCGTGCTGCCGCGTTCGTAGCCGTACATCGGCAGATGGTCCGCCCGGAGCGTGTCGACCACGATGAAGAGCACATTGCCCTTCTGATCTTTCAGGGCGGCTGAGTCTCCGCCGGTGCTGGCGTCTGAGCTCGATCCGCCGAGCGCCAGGTTACCCGCAAGCGCAATGGCGAAGAAAGCGAGCAAGGCGACGGCGGTCGGTGCTTGAACGACACGCTCGAAGCGCGGCCGCTTCGCAAGCATCCAGAGCCCTCGTGCGATCAGCGCGCTCACCCCTGCCGCGACGAACGCACAGCCGAACAAGACCCCGAGCCCGATGGCGCTCTTCCAGACCAGCTCCTCGTGGAAGAGGTCGCGACGAATACGAAACGCGCCGAGCGCGAAGGCGAACATCCCGAAGATCGCAGCGGCGAAGTAACCGAAGGCGTCCTTTTCGTGAAGCGCGTACCGTTTCATCCAGCGGCCGCTGAGGGCGGTTACGAAGCCGAGCCCTGCGCCGAATGCGCCGCAAAACAGTCCGTATGCGAGCGGACCGTAGAAAAACACGCGCGCTCCGGTCGCTCCGGCGGACGAAAGCGCGATCACCGTCGCCTCGCCAAGGCCGACGAGGATGCCGCCCATGACGCCGGCGCTGAAGCCCACGACGAGCCCACGGATGGGGTGCGGCCGGTCCGCGGGGGGCGCTTTCGGAATTGCCTGACTCACAATGTCCTCACGCTCGGGGTCTTCGACACGAATGTCGGGCTCGTAACCGGTCTTCCGAAGGAGAAAGATCAGGCCGCCGAAGGCCGAAACGAACATCTCGCAAGCGAAGCCGAGCGTCGGAATGAGCACAGCGACGGCCAGGGGAAGCCCGACCGCGGGCGAAGTGTAGAGCGCGACCGCAGCCGCCTCTCGAAGCCCGATGCCGTTGATCGAAGCCGGGATGAGCGTCGCGAGAATCTGCAATGACGAAGCGAAGAACACCTCACCGATGCCGAGTTCGACCCCGAGCGCGCGCGCAGCACACACGTAGATCATGTTGTTGAACGCGTGAGTGCCGACGCCGAGCGCGGCGGCTTGAATGAGCAAACCGGCCTTGCCGCGATAGGCGCCCACCGCGTCGATCAAGGTCTGGACGCGGGCCCGGATGCCCTCTGGCACGAATCGCGTGAAGAAAAGGAAGAGCTGTGGCTGCGCTAGAAACGCGAGCCCCACTACGATGATGCCGAGAAAGACCGCGTTC
>JBLYYU010000148.1:0-3468 GCA_048550275.1 Polyangiales bacterium | reverse complement strand
GAGGTTCTGTTCTACGAAGAGGTGAAACGGCTCCTCCTGGACATCGCGTTTGACGTTTTCTGCTGGGTCGACGATTCAAAGAGCACCGTTCCGAAAATCAATCGCGCGGTCGTCGACATGATGGAAGGCGCGCTGGGCATCGTCCGGCTCGACGTGCCCGGCTTTCAATATCACCGCGGCCTCGAAGGCCGGCGCTACTTGAAGAAGTTCTTCATGGATTTGATCGAGCAGAAGCGCGCATCCAACGACGAGGACGTCTTTGCTCACTTCTGCAAGGAGAAGACGGAGGACGGGGAGTATTACACCGACGAGGACATCGCCGACCACATGGTGTTCCTGATGCTCGCTGCCCACGACACGACGACGAGCGCGTCGACGATGGCTGCGTACTACCTGTGCAACGACACGGCCTTGCAGGACCAGTTAGCTGCCGAGGTCGACAGTTGGCCGAAAGAGCTCAGCTTCGAAACGGTGTTTCATTCGACCAACCCTTTGATCTGCGTGTTCTACGAGACGATTCGGATGCACCCTCCTGTTCCGCTCTTTCTTCGCCGCTCGATCCGCGAATGTCAGATCGGAGACCTGCGCGTCCCGGCAGATACGATGGTCTGCATCCCCAGTAACTTCATCCATCGTCTGCCCGATTGGTGGAAAGACCCGGATACCTTCGACCCGTCGCGCTTCAGCGAGGAGGTCTCGGAGCACCGGAAGCACAATTTCATGTGGGTGCCGTTCGGCGGCGGCGCGCACAAGTGCATCGGCATGCACTTTGCGCGAATGCTCTTCCTGCTCACGTTCCGCGAGCTCCTTCAGACACATCGCATCGAGTTCGCCAAGGACGACTACTACCCGGCGAAGCTTCAGCACTTCCCCTTCACTCGGCCGCTCGACAACTTGCCGCTACGTCTGGTTCCGCGCTGACCGGAGAAGGGCGGCGTCAGGCCACCAGGATCTCCGCGTCGATTCCCATGTCGCGGAGGCTCTTGCCGATCTCTTCTTTGTAGATCTCGTTCGCGATCACGACGACGTCGGGTGGGTTGGCCCTGAGATCTTCGGGAGAGTGAATCGCCTGGCCGGTCCCCGCCATGTGCTTGCCCCATTTTCGCGGGTTGAGGTCGACGACCATTGCGATCTCGTCGTGGATTCCGATCGCGTTGAGAAACGTGTCGCCGCGGGCGCCAGCGCCCCAGAGCACTGCGCGCTGATTCTTCGCCTTGATATCTGCCAGGTGACCCGCCCATCGCTTGACGCGGTCGGCGTACGCTGCCGCGAAGCCGGCGACCTCGTCTTTGACGAGATGCCCGACCGACTCGAGCTCTTTCGGAGGACCGGCGCTCGGAGACGCCTCGATCACCAGGAACAGGCCTTCGTACGCGGGTCGCACGCGAAGCACATCGAAGCCCGCCGAGCGGAGAAGCCTGTCGAGCGAAAGCGGCGTGAAGTAGATCGGATGCTCGTAGATGACGTCCCAGAGGTCGGCCCGCTGCAGCATATCGAGCGCGTTCGGAACTTCGAAGACGACGATGGTGTCGTGACGGTCACCGAGTGTGCGGCGGAGCCCGGTCAGGAACTCGAGCGGCTCCTCGACGTGCTCGAGCAACTGCCTGGCGATGACGAGGTCGGGCGAGATCTCGAGATGCTTCTCGGTGTAGAACTCTTTTACGAACGTGATGCGCTCGTCTGGCACGTAGTCGGGCTCGGCTTCGTAGCTCGGGTCGAAGCCGAGGCCGCGATTGTTGCCCATCTTCACGAGCATCTCGAGAAACGCGCCCTTGCCGCAGCCGATCTCGAGCACTGTCTTCTCTTTCAAACCGTATCGTTCGATGAGGCCCTCGGCGAGCTCTTCTGCGTAGCGCGTGAAGAGTGGCGAATGGTGCAGCGATGCTTCGTACGCTTCGTCGTAGTGAAGCAGCTCCGGGTCGAACGAAGTGTTCAAGAGCAAAGCGCAGGTTTCGCAAAGCGCGAGGTCGATGTCACCCTGCGGACAGGATTTCGCCTCCGCGGGGGTATCCCAAATCGTGCAGCTCAGCGCCGGGATGCTCCTCATGCTGTGGAATGGGGTGAGCTTCTTCGACCCGCATGCCGGGCATTTGTCGACCGATGCGGCGGCCTGACGGTTCTCTGCTGAGGCGTTGGTGCTATCCATGGGCTCGCTTTCAGGTTCACGTTAACAGCCCCCGGCCGCAACGGCCACAGAGGGATGCCTGGAACGTCAGACGGCCGCCATCTCGGGATTCAGTCCCAGTTCGGCGAGGTCGCCTCGGATCTCTTCGAGGTAAATCGGGTTCATTACGACCACGAGATCCGGCGAGTAGTCCCTCAGGAACTCCGGGCCGACGATCTGCTGCCCCGCGCCGGGAAGGAAGCGGCCCTTCTTGAAGGGATTGATGTCGACGGCGTACTCCACGCTTGCGCCGGAATCGAGGCTCGTGAGAAACGCCACGCCTTTCGAGCTCGCGCCCCAGATCACGGTCTTCTTGCCGGCGGAAGCGGCTTCGGAAATGCGCCGGTCCCAGTCGCGGATCGTGGAAGTCGTCGATTCCACGAAGGAGCGGACCCCGGAGCGAACGTTCTCCAAGTCGTCCTCGCCGGCGAAGGCTTTGGCTGAGCCGTCGCCGAGACTGGCTTCGAGGAGCAGGTACTGGTCGTTGTACCCGGTCCGGAGCGAACGTGGCTCGAAACCGCTCGCCCGGAAAAGGCGCCCGAGCGAGCCTAACGTGAAGTAGGAGCAGTGTTCGTAGTAAACGTCCCAGAACGCGCCCTCCTCGAGAATGCGCCAGGTGTCCGGGACTTCGAAGAACGCGACGGACCCCTCTGTCTGTCTCGCCGACTTGGCGATGAGCTCCACGAACTCGCGGACGGCTTGGATGTGCTCGAGCGTGTGTCGGCAACAGATCAAGTCCCCGGTCAGCTCCGGTGCGGGCTCGGTGAAAAACTCCGGAATGACTTTCGCATCGACCTCGGGCGCGATGCGCCCTTCCCGGTAGCCGGGATCGATTCCAAGCCCGCGATTGCCTCCGGTCTTGCAGGCGAGCGAGAGGAAATCTCCCTTGCCGCATCCGACCTCGAACACCTTCTTGCCGCGGATGTCGTATTGCTCGACTAGACGGTCGACGAGGCCCTGCGCAAAGGCCGCGAACGTAGGCGAGAAGCCCTGGCTCTCCTCGTAGTCCTGGCTGTAGTCGATGAGAGCGGGATCGAAGAGGCTGTTTTGGATGAAGCCGCAGCCTTCGCAGAACGCCAACTCGAGGTCGCCTTTCGGGAAGCCGATCGCCTCATCGCGCGTGTCTAGCAAGACGCAACTCGAGATGGGAATGGCTTCGAGGCGGTAGAAGGGCTGAGGGTCCCGCCGGCCGCAGCTCCAGCAGTGCCCGCTCATGTCGATGAGCCGGCGCCGAGCACGAGCTTGTGCCCGTAGAAGGCTTCCGCGTAGCCGCTTTCGGAGCGGCACTCGACGCCGCGAACCCG
>JBLYYU010000147.1:0-3098 GCA_048550275.1 Polyangiales bacterium | reverse complement strand
CCCGACGTCACGGTTTCGAATCGCACGCGGTGCGGACGGAAAGTGGGCGACGCCGTCTCCGATCGCTTCGAGAAGCTGCTTGCGCCGCACTGCGAACTCCGACATTGCCTCAGCCTAGCAGCTAGCTTCTCGGCTGCATCTCTCCGCTCTTGTAGCGGGCCCAGTAACTCTTCAGCGCCTCACGGACCTTCCCGCTCAAGAGAACCGCGCCGAGGATGTTGGGGAAGGACATGCCGAGGATCATCAGGTCTGAAAAATCGATCACGTTTCCGAGCTTCAGCACCGAGCCAAACACCACGAAGCCTAGGAAGATCACTTTGTAGAGCATCGAGAACTGCGCGCCGAAGAGGAAGGTCCAGCAGCGCTCGCCGTAATAGCTCCATGAGATCATCGTCGAAAACGCGAATAGGAACACCGCCAGGCTGAGCACTTTCGGGAACCAGGGCAGCACTGTTGCGAAGGCCTTGGAGGTCATGAGCACGCCTTCGCTGCCTCCCTCCTCGTATGCGCCTGTGATGACCACGACCAGGCCGGTCATGGTGCAGACCAAGATCGTATCGATGAAGGGCTCGAGTAGGGCGACGATACCCTCGCGGACGGGCTCGGCGGTCGCGGCTGCCGAGTGCGCGATGGACGCTGAGCCGACGCCAGCCTCGTTCGAAAATGCGGCGCGTCGAAATCCGGTCACCAAGACACCAAGCATTCCCCCGAAACCAGCTTCGGGTGTGAACGCCTGGCCGATGATCTTGCCAAATGCCGGTCCGACCTGGTCGAAGTTCGTGACGATGATGAAGAGCCCGGCGACCAGATAGATGCCGCACATGACCGGAACGATGAAGCCCGCCACCTGTCCGATTCGCCGAATCCCACCGATGATGACGACACCAACGAGGAATGCGAGGATGACGCCGTAGGCAAGGGCGCCCCAACCACCCGAGAAGAACGGCAGTACGTCGGCAACCTGGGCGTAGCTCTGGTTGGCCTGGAACATGTTGCCGCCGCCAAAACTGCCGCCGACGCACATGACCGCGAAAAGGATAGCGAGGACCTTGCCGAGGCCGGGTAAGCCGAGCTGCTTCAGACCCGATTCGAGGTATCGCATCGGCCCACCGAGGATGTGCCCGTCGTCGCCTACTTCGCGATACATCTGCCCTAGCGTGCATTCGGTGAACTTCGAAGACATCCCGAGAAAGCCCGCCACTATCATCCAGAAGACGGCTCCGGGGCCGCCCGCCGCAACGGCGACGGCGACGCCGGCGATGTTTCCCAGGCCCACTGTGGCCGACAGCGCTGAAGACAGAGCCTGGAAATGGGTGACCTCCCCAGGGTCATCGGGATCGTCGTAACGGCCGGTCGTGACAACCCAAGCGTGCCTGAACGCGCGAATGTTGATGAAGCCGAACCGGAGCGTGAAGAAGGTCGCGCCCGCGATCAGCCAGAAGACGATGAAAGGGAGCTGCAGTTCGTTTTCGCTGCCGTTGTCCCAGAAGATCAGATCGTAGAACAGCACCCGAGCGATGGGGCCAACGACGATCGCGCCGAAGCCCTGATCGACTGACTTCAACACCGCTGCGATGCCGGAGTCCTCGGCCGGTTCCGCTTGAGCGAAAACCCAGGAGGGGCACAAAACAACCCATAAGGCGGCAATTGTTCTCACGCGTTTCCCCATCCGACCGGCGAACCATGGCACAACACTGGAATTCTCTCCAGTTTTATCATCAACATAATCTTCCCGTCTAGCTGAATTTCTGCGATACTGAAGCATCGTGAGAAGACTTCTCAGCATGACGTTGCTGACGTTCGCCGTTTTGGCTTCGCCCAGCATGGTGAGCGCGCAGTGCGATACCACCGACGCCGATGGGAACGGGGTGCCGGACGTTTGTCCGCCGGGCTCGAACTACATCGCTGGCACGGCGGGAGGCGATTTCATTCTGGGCACCAACGGCGACGACTGCATTTTCAGCTTCGGCGGTGACGACTTCATCATTGCCCGCGGCGGAAACGACTACATCTGTGGCGGCGATGGCGGCGACACGGTGTTCGGTGGCAGCGGCGGCGACCAGGTGTTCGGCGAAGGGGGGAGCGACTTCATCGGGGGTGGGAGCGGTGATGACATCATCAATGGCGGCGACGGAAGCGACACGCTGATCGGATCCGGCGGTGACGACACGCTCAGCGGCGGCGACGGTGACGACACGCTCAACGGCGGCGGCGGTGATGACTCATTGAGCGGCGGCGACGGCGAGGACAACGTCAACGGTGGCGGCGGCACCGACACCTGCGTCGACGAAGCGACGGGGGTGGACAACTGCGCGACCATTACCTACGCGGCGGTCAGCTCGTTCGAGGTGCTTCGAACCGAGGACGGCCTCGCGGCGACTTGGGAGACGAGCGCCGAGGTCGGGACGGTCGCCTTCCGTCTCTGGCGCCTCGAGCCAGACGGCGAGTATGCCTGGGTTGGTGAGGTCAGCGCCTCGCCGGAGGGGTCACCGCACGGCGCGCGATACCTCTTGACGGATGAGTACGCACCAGCGGACGGCCCGGTCGAGTATCTCCTCGAGGAGCGAACGGTGAGCGGCAGCAGCGTACGGTACGGACCATTTCTCCGTGCCTCGAACGGCGTCGTGGCGCGCAGCTCGCTTGGGGCGGCGTCGACGGGCCCGTCCCGGGTGCCGCGTTCCGCAGAGCTTCGGCATTTCTCGCGCCCGAGTTTTTCGGGCGCCACGCCGGACTTCGGCCGCAAGGCTCTCTCAACTCCAGTCGCCGCGGTGATTGGCGTTGACCAGCTCGGCGTCATCGAAGTGAGCGCGGCGTCTATCGCCGACGCACTGCAAATTAGCGAAGATGCTACGGTCGACTTGATCCGAAATGCCGGGCTGAACCTCGAGCTCGGCGGAGTGTCGATCGCTTGGCATGCGGTCGATGAGGGAGCGGGCTTGCGATTCGTATCAGACGAGGTCGTGACTCCGTTCGCCGCCCAACGGCGCTACCTCTTGTCGATCGACGACGGCGTCGTTATGGAGGAGCCGGCGTTTTCTCGGGGGACGGCAACGGAGCCGAATACCTTTGTGGAGACGAAGCGTTTCTAGGAAAAAGCT
>JBLYYU010000146.1:0-4547 GCA_048550275.1 Polyangiales bacterium | reverse complement strand
GACCGACCGCAGCGCTCGCGACAAGCGAGTGGGCGGTGAGGTGCTGTGCGAGGTTTGGTGATGACCGAGACACATACAGGAAAGCAGTCGCGAAACGGAAAGAAGCCGGTCGAGGTGCTCAAGGGCGTCCAGGTTTCGATCAGCGGGCAGGACGTCAAGGCCAAGGGGCCCAAGGGCGAGCTGTCGCAAGTTCTCCGTCCTGAGGTCCTCGTCTCTCAAGAAGAGGGCATGCTCAGGGTCAGGCCTGCGCCGGGTGCGGGTAAAGCCGGGCTTCAATACCAGGGCCTCACCCGAGCGATTCTGCGGAACATGGTCGAAGGCGTGGCGAACGGTTACAAGCGCTCCCTCGACTTCCGCGGTGTCGGATACCGCGCGGAGTTCAAGAACGACCAGCTCAAGATGACGGTCGGGCTTTCGCACCAGCCGATCATCGATATTCCGAAGGCGGTCTCCGTCAAGGTCGAGACCATCGACGAAGCGGGGACCAAGTTCCCTCGCGTCCATCTCGAGTCGCCGGACAAGCAACTCGTGGGACGAATCGCGGCGCGCATCCGCCAGATGCGCCCCCCAGAGCCCTACAACGGCAAGGGCGTTCGCTACACCGGTGAGCGCATCCGCGAAAAGGCGGGCAAGGCCGGAAAGGCCGGAGGCTGATCATGCAGCAGAAAGTCACAGGACGCGCTCGACGCAAGTTGCGGATTCGCAAGAAGGTGCACGGCACCTCAGCGCGACCGCGGCTCGCCGTTTTTCGGAGCTCCAAGCACATTTACGCACAGGTCATCGACGACACCAAGGGCACCACAATCGCCCATGTGTCGAGTGTCGCCGAGTCCGGTGCGCGCAACAAAGTCGACGTCGCAAAGTCGGTCGGCAGTGCCGTAGCGAAGGCATGCATCGACAAGGGTGTCGAGCAGGTCGTCTTCGATCGAGGCGGCTACCAATATCATGGACGCGTTCGCGCGCTGGCCGAGTCGGCGCGTGAAGCCGGCCTGAAGTTCTGAGGACGAGATGGCATACAAAGACCAAATCATCGATCCGAACACGCTCGACGATCTCACCGAGCGAGTGATCTTCATCAACCGCGTTGCCAAGGTCGTCAAGGGCGGTCGACGCTTCAGCTTCAGCGCGCTGGTCGTCGTCGGTGACAGCAACGGCCACGTCGGTGTCGGCATGGGTAAGGCCAACGAGGTCCCAGAGTCGATTCGCAAAGGCACCGATGCGGCGAAGAAGAACCTCTTCAAGGTGCCGCTCACGGGGCGAACGATCCCTCACAAGATCGTCGGCCATTCGGGTGCAGGCCGAATCATCCTGCGTCCAGCTTCCGAGGGAACCGGCGTCATCGCCGGCGGCGCGATGCGTCCAGTCCTCGAGGCGGCGGGCGTGAAGGACGTCTTGGCGAAGATTCTCGGCACGACGAACGCCCACAACGTGGTCAACGCTACGGTGGCGGCGCTCAAGGGGCTCGAGTCTCCGGCGGAGGTGGCTCGCCGCCGCGGCCGTCGCAAGGGCGACATTCAACAGTACGAGCATGGGCCCAAGGTGGAACGCTCCGCCGAGCCTGCGGAAGAAGCCCCCACTGAAGCGAGCGCTTCCTAGGAGAGGCAGTCATGAGCGCGAAAAAACTCAAAGTGACTCAGATCAGGAGCGGAATCGGCCGAATGGGAAGCCAGCGGCGGGTTCTGAAAGGGCTCGGCCTACGTGGGCCGCGCACCGAGGTCGTGATCGACAACACCCCAGCATTCCGCGGGATGGTCAAGAAGGTCCTGCACCTCGTCGAAGTTGAGGAAGTCAATGACTGAGCAGAACGAAACCCCAATCCTTTCGAGGCTCCGCCCCGCCGAGGGCGCGGTGCGAGGGAAGCGACGCAAGGGACGCGGGCCGGGATCCGGCCTCGGCAAGACCGCTGGCCATGGCCAGAAGGGTCAAAAGGCCAGGCATCCCGGCAACTTCAGCAAGCTCGGTTTCGAGGGTGGGCAGATGCCCCTCTACAGGCGAATTCCGAAGCGTGGCTTCGTCAATCCCTTCACCAAGAAGGTCGGGACGATTAACGTGAAGGATCTCGCCCGCTTCGATGCCGGAGCCACCGTCGATGAAGCGGCCCTGCGAGAAGCTGGCCTCATCAAGCGGAAAGTGGACATGATTAAGGTTCTCGGCGATGGCGAGCTCGATCGAGCTCTCACCGTCAAGGTCCACGCGGCTAGTGCGACCGCCACGCAGAAGATCGAACAAGCGGGCGGAACGGTCGAGCTAGTCCCCACGAAGCCCGTCTCTTAACGAAAGCCAGTAGCAAGCTATGAGCACTGTCGCGAACATCTTTCGAATCCCCGAGCTCCGGCGCCGCATTCTCTTCACGTTGGGAATGCTTGCGGTCTACCGCATCGGGATTTTCGTCACGACTCCCGGTGTAGACCGGGCCGCCATGCGTAAGTACGTGGCCGGTCAGTCGGGCGGCTTCTTGAGTATGTTCAACCTGTTTTCAGGTGGTGCGCTCGAGCAGGCGTCGATTTTTGCGCTCAACATCATGCCCTACGTTTCGGCGAGCATCATCTTGTCGCTGATGACCGTCGTGGTGCCTTCGCTCATGGAGCTTCGCAAAGAAGGCGAAGCCGGCCAGCGAAAGATCAATCAGTACACGCGATACGGCACAGTCGGGCTCAGTATCTTCCAAAGCATGGGCCTGGCGATGCTTTGGGAGGGCTGGAACGAGAGCTCGACCGCGGGCGACATCGTCGCCAGCCCGGGTTGGGGCTTCCGTTTGATGACGGTGCTGGCGCTAACCACGGGCACTTCGTTCCTGATGTGGCTCGGCGAGCAGATCACCGAGCGCGGCCTCGGCAACGGCATTTCGCTCATCATTTTCGCCGGTATCGTGGCGAACCTGCCCGACGCCCTCTTCATGACTCTCGAGCAGTTCAAGCTCGGTGAGCTCCAGCCGATCGACATGATGTTGCTCATCGTGATCGCGCTTGGCACCACAGCCTTCATCGTCTTCTTCGAGCGCGCACAGAGGCGGCTCCCGATCACATATGCGAAACGCATGATCGGACGGAAGATGTATGGCGGGCAGCAGTCTCATCTGCCGCTCCGCGTGAACATGGCTGGCGTCATTCCGCCCATCTTCACCTCGTCCTTGCTGATGTTCCCTGTGACCTTGGCGGGCACGAACATCCCCTACCTCTCGGACGCGATGCGCTGGATCAGCAACAATCTCGTCCCAGGCGGTTGGGTCTACATCGTCGTCTTCGCGGTAATGACGATCTTCTTCTGCTTCTTCTACACGGCGATCACTTTTCAGCCGGTCGACGTTGCCGAGAACCTCAAGAAGCAGAGCGCTTTCATTCCGGGTGTCCGGCCCGGCAAGGCCACCGCCGAGTACATCGACGCCGTTCTGACCCGCATCACCGTCGGCGGCGCGCTCTACGTGGCGGCTGTCGTTACCGTCCCGACCCTTCTTCAGTCGCGATGGAATGTGCCTTTCTACCTCGGCGGCACCTCGCTGATGATCGTCGTCGGCGTTGCCCTCGACTTCGCCCAGCAAGTCGAGAGCCACCTCATCACACGCCACTACGAAGGCCTCACCGGGAGCAAGGGCTCTCGGATTCGAGCGAGGAACGCGTAATGGACATTCTACTTTTCGGGCCGCCGGGCGCGGGCAAGGGCACTCAGGCGAAATTCTTGATCCAGCTTCTGGGCATTCCCCAGATCTCGACTGGCGACATGATGCGCGCCGAGCGCAAGTCGGGCTCCGATCTCGGCAAGCAGTTCGACGAGTACATGTCGGCTGGAAAGTTGGTGCCTGACAGTCTCGTCCTGGATCTGATGTTGAAGCGCCTGACGCAGGACGACGCTAAAAACGGTGCGATCTTCGACGGTTACCCGAGGACTGTTGCCCAGGCAGAGGCGCTCGACGAGCTGCTCGGCAAGCTCGATCGACGCATCGATCGGGTCGTTTCCCTGGACGTTCCTCTCCATGATATCGTCGAACGAGTGACCGGAAGAAGGGTCTGTTTGGACTGTGGACAGACCTACCACGTCCGCTATACTCCGCCGCCCCAAAACGGAGAGTGTGTCTCCTGTGGGGGGGACAAGATTGTGCAGCGTTCGGACGACACGGAAGAGGTGGTCCGCAGGCGGTACGAGGAATACAAAGCGAAGACCGAGCCGGTGCTTGCCCACTACGAAGCCAAGGGCGTCGTCAGTGGCATCGAAGGTGTCGGTTCACTGGAAGAGATTACGGAACGTATCAAGGAAGCAATCGGGGTTGAGTAACGAGCGGGATGACTGAAACCAACACGGCCCAAGGCACCATCGAAGCGGTGTTACCAAGGGCGCTTTACCGAGTGAGGCTTGACGGCGGTGCAGAGATCACCGCGTCGCTTTCTACGAAGGCCAGGCAGGTCACGGTGAAGCTTCTCCCCGGAGATGCGGTGATGGTTGAAGTATCCCCTTTCGACCCGACGAGAGGACGAATCGAGGAGAAACTGACATGAAGGTTCGACCAAGCGTCAGAAAGATTTGTGAAAAGTGCAAGATCGTGCGCCGCAAAG
>JBLYYU010000145.1:0-5227 GCA_048550275.1 Polyangiales bacterium | reverse complement strand
GGAGCTCACCGTTCCCGCGAACTTCGCTGCGGGCGACTACATCATGTACGTCGGCTTCTTCAGCGGGAGCAAGCGCCTCGAGGTGAAGTCCGGCCCGCAGGATGGCGCCAACCGGGTCGAGGCAGGCGCCCTCCGCTTGCGCTGAGCCTAAGCGCGGTCAGCAAACACCGAAGCGGCCAAGTCGAGCCCGCCGGGAAAGGCGCTCTGCGAGCGCTCTTCGTCAAGGCTCTCCTTCGGAACCTTCTTCAGCGTGCGCGTCGGCGGGCCTTCGTACTTCGGAGCCGAAACGGGCGCCGCCCAACCCGTGACGGTCTGCCCAGCCACCGGCGGCGGCCGATACCCCTCGTCCACACCCACCGGAACTCCGATGAGCGTCTGCTGGTCCAAGATGTAGGCCTCATGTGCGCGCAGGCCGCGCATGCTCCGCGTCAGCCGCCGGCGCTCGTCCATCCGCAGGGCCTCGAACTCGATGCCCATGCCCACGGCGCTACTGTCGCCGGGCTTTCGTTGCAGCTCCACGCGCTGAACGCGACCAGCCACGTAGAGCGGCTCGTCCCAGTCGGGAGGATAGAACGTCAGGGTCACGTGCGTGCCGATCTCGAGGAGGAGGTCGGTCTGAATCCACAGACCGTCCTCGCTCACATCGGTCACACGATGCGGGATCGCCTCGCCCCAAACCTCGGAATGAACTTCACATTCGAGATCGACGAGCCGTCGAACCGCCCTGCGCGCTTCGCGTTTGGCCCCGAACTGGCGAGCTGCCATACCTTCGCTTGTATTCGAGCCAGGCATCAGGCGGCAAATTACGGGTCGAGCTCGACGCGCTGGTCGTCCTCGAGCACGTAGCGCGTTTGATCCCAGGTCCCGGGGGTCGCAGTCGCGCGCCCGTCCCCAACCTCATACATCCAAAGGCCTTCGCGACCCGCATGGGTGGTGCTCCCGGCACAGAACAGGCCGAGCGGAGTCTCGGGCACCCTCACGTGGTAGCGCCAGTGAATGTGGCCGTGGAGGATCGCACCACGCCGCGCCGCAGCGCTAATCGTCAGAAGGTCATCCGCGTTCTCGAGCCCGTGGGCGGGGCGGTCGGGCCTGCCACTCGCAAGCCGGGGCGCGTAGTGCGTCGCGATGAATACGAACGGCTCGAAGAGTCGCGGGTCGTCGAGAATCTTTGCCAGCGCGTCGAGCTGCTCGTCAGGAATGCACCCGCTCGAGTGCGTCGGCTTGGGGTTCGCCCGGGCGCTGTTGATGCCGATGACGGCGATGCCGTCGGCCGGAAACCAAACCTGCGGCCAGCCGCCGTCGACGGCGTACTCGGGCAGCTCGTTCTTCATCAGCCCCCCGAAGTGCTGGTCCCACCAACCCGCCTCAACCGTGTCACGAAGGTACAGGTCGTGGTTCCCAGGCACGCTGAAGAAGCCGAGCGGCGCGTGCGTGAGCGGTTCGATGATGCGTCGCGCGTACGCGATTTCGGGTTCGGTGCCGAGCGCCGTGTAGTCCCCCGTGCAGATGACCAAGTCGGCTCCCTGCTCTTCCGAAAAGGCCGCGAGCGCTTCTACCTTTTGCTTCGCTTCGGCGAACACCCGGCGCCGCCGAAAACGAAGGTTCGCCAAACCAACAATTCGCTTGTTGACGAAACTGCTCAGCGGAACGCCCGGAAACCCGTCCTCGAGATGCAGGTCGCTGACGTGCAGGACTTTGACTACGGCCATTGCGCCGGAGCCTGCAAACCGGCCCCTTCATCGAGGCCGAATCGAACGTTGAGGCACTGAATCGCCTGCCCGGACGCGCCCTTGACCAGGTTGTCGATGGCGCTCATCGCGATGACGGTTCCGCTCCGCTCATCTTGCACGTACCCGACGTGGACCCGGTTCGAACCGCGCACCCAGAGGGTGTCCGGATGCTGCCCTTCGTCGAGAACGTGCACCGAAGGCGAGCCTTCGTAGAGCGCCCGCGCCGCCTCGACACAGGCGGCCGCACTCACAGCCGAATCGGCCGGCTGCGCGTAACAAGTCGCCAAGATGCCGCGGGTCATCGGCACCAGATGCGGAACGAAGGCGAGCTTAACCGGCGCACCGGCAAGCCGGCTGAGCTCCTGCTCGATTTCAGGGCCGTGCCGGTGCGCGCCGGCCTTGTACGCGCGGACGCCTTCCGCGCTCTCCGGGAAGTGGGTCGCGCTCGAAACGCCCCGGCCCGCGCCGGACACGCCGCTCTTCGCGTCGACAGCGATCCCGTCCATGCGGATCAGCCCGTTCTTCACCAGAGGTGCGAGCGCCAAGGTCGACGCGGTCGGGTAGCAACCTGGCACCGCAATGAGGTCCGCGTCACGCAGCTCGTCGCGGTGCAGCTCCACCAAGCCATAGACCGCTTCGGACACGCGCTCGGGAACCGGATGCTTGCCGTACCAGGCCTCGTACACCGCCAAGTCCTCGAAACGAAAGTCCGCCGAAAGGTCCAGCACCTTCTGGCCTCGCTCGCGCAACGCGCTCACCGCCTCGGCGCTCGCGGCATGGGGCAAGGCGCAAAACACCACGTCGGCCTGCTTGGCAATCGCGTCCGGATCGAAGGCCTCCACCTGCCCACCGACGACCCCGCGCAAGCTCGGCAAGACGTCGGATACCGCCTGCCCCGCCGTCGTGTTCCCGACGATCGACGCGAGCTCGAGCGACGGATGACCGAGGACGAGCCGCACGAGCTCGGCTCCGGTGTACCCGGTCCCTCCAACGATGGTCGCGCGTATGGGTTTCGAAGTCATCTGCTCCACTCCATCCTGATACTGACATGTGCGCCGTAAACGGCATTAAGCAAAAAAGCCGCGGCACTGAGGCGCCGCGGCTCTTGTTTGCAATCGGAAGCTCTCAGCGCTTGGAGTACTGGAACTTCTTGCGGGCGCCCGGCTGACCTGGCTTCTTACGCTCCTTCTTACGAGCGTCGCGCGTCAGGTAGCCGGCCTTCTTGAGCGTCGGCTTGTTGGTCTCGTCCATTCCGACGAGGGCTCGGGCGATGCCGTGCCGAACGGCCTCGGCCTGCGAGGACACGCCGCCACCGGCGACGTTGACCTGCACGTCGAACTGGCCGTTCTTCGACAGCGCGGCGAACGGCTGCAAGGCGATGATTCGAAGAATCTCTCGCGGGAAGTAGTTCTCGAAGGTGCGGCCGTTGACGGTGACGTTGCCGGCACCGTTGCTCAGAAAGACGCGCGCGATGGCGTTCTTGCGCTTCCCTGTGCCGTAGTACCGGCCGTCCATGACTTTAGAGTGTGTCATTAACCAATTCTCTCACGATTCAAAAGGGAAAGGGCTCCGGCTGCTGAGCCACGTGCGGGTGTGTCCCTTCCGGGTGCACTTTGAGTTTACGGAACATCTGACGGCCGAGGCTGTTCTTCGGCAGCATGCCCTTGATGGCGCGCTCCACGACGAACTCGGGCTTGCGCTGGAGCAGCTCGCCGTAGCTCTCGGACTTGAGCCCGCCCGGATAACCGGAGTGGCGGTGGTAGTACTTGTCGGCGAGCTTGTTGCCCGAAAGACTGACCTGCGCGGCGTTGATGACGATGACGAAGTCACCGGTATCGGTGTGCGGCGTGAACTCCGGGCGGTGCTTGCCACGGAGGACATGAGCCACCTTGGACGCAAGCCGGCCAAGCGGTTGGCCCGCGGCATCGACGACATACCATTTGCGTTCGACTTCAGACGCTTTGGCACTCTGGGTAGCCATGATGATTCGCTCCTAAGACCCCGTTTCGGGGCGCGTTTCCTAGCCGCCGCCCCCGCGGGTGTCAAGCAGGCCCAAGCGATATTTCCCGCTGCAAAGCCAGGGGTTTTCCCGCCAGTTTCAATCGCCGGCCCACCTCGGTCGCAAATTGAGTTAGAACAGTAAGCGGTGAGAATCCTTACTGTAACGGACAGCAAGCCGAGTCCCCGCCTCGCGGCGGCCTGCATCGCATCGATACTCCTGGTCTTCGGCCTGCTTTCGGGTCCAGGGCGGGTAGATGCCCAATCTAGCACGATCCGCTGCTCGCTCACCGAGAACGGAGGCCCGGCTCGGGGGAGCTTCAGCGTCGAGCGGGCCGGGAAGACCGTGGCCTCCGGCTCCTGCGGCACGGAACTCTCGGTCCCGCCCGGGAGGTACAAGGTCACCGCGACTTTGGACGGCGTGCTCGACACCCCCTCCCGCTCGGTCGATGTCCAAGCGATCGCTGGCAAATCCACACCCGTCGCGCTCGACTTCGAAACCGGCGTTCTCGAAGTGCGGATCGAGAGCAAAGAGGCGCGAGGCACCGGCCTGGTCACGGTCAACCGCGGCTCGAAGCGCATCGGGACGCTCGGCGCGGGTGTCGCGGCCCGTCTGAGCGCCGGCGACTACGAGGTCGTCGTCCGTCTCGGCGGAGTGGAACGCCGATACGCTGTCGAGTTGCGCGCAGGGCAACGCCGCCTCGTGCGAGCGCAGTTCTAGGCCACCTTTCATAAAATCGCGGAATAAAAGCGAAAGTACGAATACTCGACCTGATCTTGCACGCTGCTAGGGTCTGACTCAGCCATGCCGAACATGCCGGAGCTTGCGCGGCGGTCACCGACACCCGCGCCCTACGCACCCAACGCGATCCTGCGATGGCTCTACAGGCGCTTTTTCGCCCACATCCGAGTCGACGAGAAGTGGAGCAGGGGCGTCCGGGACGCTGCCAGCAAGGGCGTCGTCGTCTACGTGATGCGCTCTCTCTCCTTCCTGGACTTCATCTGCCTCGACTTCCTCTTGAAGAAGTTCGGCCTGCCCCTGGTTCGCTTCGTCAACGACCTCGGTCTCTGGATCCTCGAACCATTCGGCAAGGGCGAGCGTCGCCTCAGTCTTCGACGGCAGATCCCCGAAGCCGAGGCGCTCGACCAGACGGTGGGCGACGGGTACAGCGCCCTCCTCTTCTTGAGACGCCCGCCCAAGTTCGGCAGCCAGGCGCGACGTGGTCGCGATCTGGAAGTCGACCTCATCGAGAAGCTCGTCGCGAAGCAGCGAACCTCGGAACAACCGATCCTCTTGGTTCCGCAGACGTTCATCTGGAGCAAGCAGGCGGGCACGGCGAGCCCGAGCCTGCTCGACCTCCTGTTCGGGCCGGTGCAGTGGCCGGGCCGAATCCGCGTCATGTTCCAGTTCCTGCTGAACTACCGAGACGCAAAGCTCCGCTCCGGCGAACCGTTCAACCTCCAGGAGTTTCTCGAGAAGAACCCGGAGCTCACCGACT
>JBLYYU010000144.1:0-15053 GCA_048550275.1 Polyangiales bacterium | reverse complement strand
GGCGCCTATGACGTTTACGGCCCGAACCTGGACGCCGCAGGCTCCCTTTCCTACGTCTGCACCGGCGTTGCGCCTGGAGACAACGTCGTGATCACGCTCGAGACCGGCGGCGCGTCGTCATTTACGCCACGTCAGATGCAAAGCGGCCCGTATCGCCTCGATTACAACATCTACCTCGACGCGACTCGCATCTCCATCTGGGGCGATGGGACCGCTGGCTCAGTCGTCTACGGCCCGGTCGTTCCGCCCGAGGCGCTCCCCACGGTGGTGCCGATGTACGGACGGATTCCTGCGGGACAGGACGCCCAAATCGGGGCGTATGTGGACACGATTATCGTGACGATGAGCTACTGAGGCAGGCAACGCTCACTAGCGTCTTGGATCTCGGCGCGGAACGAGCTATCAGTCTGGGTAGGTAGTCAATGGCCACGGTCGCTCAATTGCTGGATCAGAAAGGGCACGCCGTCGAAGCGATCGCTCCGGACGCTTCCGTCTACGAAGCGATCAAACGGATGTCCGACCTCGACATCGGCGCCCTGGTGGTAATCGACGATGAAAAGGTTCTCGGAACGATCACCGAGCGAAACTATGCGCGGAACGTGTTCCTCAAGGGCAAGGCATCATCGGAAACGCCCGTCCGCGACGTCATGGACGACGACATCTTGACCGTCGGCCGCGACGAGACGACACGAGACTGCATGGCGATCATGACGGGGAAGCGAACGCGACATCTGCTCGTCATGGAAGAAGACGAGTTGCTCGGGATTCTTTCGATTGGCGACCTAGTGCGAAGCATCGTCGCCGAGCAGGACATCACCATCGACCAGCTCGAGCAGTACATCCGGCGCGGTTGAACGGGATCCCGTCAACGCGAACCCGTCGAGGCCCGCGTCCCACTAGTCCTTGGTCGCAAGGGCTGACGCGGATTCCCGGTCTTCCGCTGGACCCGTGGCGTGCTGCGGAGCTCGGGCCTGACTGACCAGTGAGTAGAAGGACTCCACGAATTCCTCGTCGAGCCGGCTCGCCGCGCGGCAGCCCTCGTGCGCGTCGGCATCGTGAATCGTGCACTCGTGCTCGTTGGGCCGGTCGCGGTCGAACACGTACGGCGGACGGAGCATGTACTGCTGCTGATGCAAGCACGAGCGCTCCGCGCAATAGGCCCCGTCCGACAAGAGGTTGATGATGATCTCCGGCATCAAGTAGTCGGGAACGGTGCCAACGTCGACCGGCTCTCCCCTGTCGAACACGAACAACGGCATGCGAAAGAGCTCGAGCTCTGGCGGCGCATCCGCCGTGCCCATGTAGTTCACGGACCGGTAATCCTGGATCGTTTGAGGCGGGACGTGGTCCGAGAAGAAGATGACGATCGCATCAGGGTCGTCCTCACGAATCATGGTCACGTAGTCCGCCATGGCCACGGACGTATAATAGGAGTGATTGAGCGACCCGCTTACCCAGGGAGGATGGCTCGGGAGCTCGACGACGGCTGGTCTGCGCTCGGTGTTCAAATCGAACGGCGTGTGCCCTGCAACGGAGACCACGTAGTTGAGAACGGGCTGCTCCGGCAACGCGGCCGATTTCGCAAGGCTCAGAGCCTGCTCGAGTGTGCTGCTCGCAGATAGAATCCAACCATCGAGGTCGCTCATGTCGAACTCGTCTTCGAAGTTCATCTCCGCGAAACCCAGGCTCTGATACGCGTCTCGCGCTCGAAAGAACGTTTCGCTGATCGGCGAGCTCGCGACAGTGTGATACCCGATGCTCTTCAAGAGCGTGGGTAGGCAGGGTGTGAGGCCGCCCTCGAGAACATTGAACACGATGGGATTGAGGAACCCATAGGCCGGCACGCCGCAGAGGACCTCGAACTCGGCATTCGCCGTACTTCCCCCGAAGACGGGTGACACGCCTCGACTCGGGGCCGCCTCGCGCCAAGCCCGGTAGCGTGCGTCCGTGGGCGCAGTGGGAAACTGCGCACCGACGAAATCCCGTGGATCCAGATGGCTCTCGAGGAGAACGAGGTGGATGTTTCGTCGTTCCTCGATTGACGCGAGCGCCGCCTTGGGGTCGGCGAATGGCCATTTGGCCTCGCCGAAGGTCTGCTCGGCCAGGGCGAGCGATGTCTTTCGGTCGTAAAGCTCGGCTCGGGCAAGCGAGAGGATCGAACCCACCCGATAGAAGTTCCGGTCGCGCTCTATCACGCTGAACGGAACGAGAGAGTCCATCTGCTTCACTGCTTGCGCCGGATAGAAATAGGCCGCCGCGAACACCCCGAGCGCCAACGCGAGCACGATCGGTGTAACGACCGGCCTCGGCCGCCTCATCGACATGAGAGAAGCTACGAGGAGCGCCAGGAGGAGCGCGCAAAGTGGTACCGACAAATAGATCGGCAAGATTGTGATGAACTCCGGGAACTCACCGAGGCTGGCGAAGTTCGGCGGGCGGTTCAGGAACAGAAAGTGGAGGTAGTTGGTCGTGTAGAACAGCAGAAACACGAGGGTGGTAACGACCGTTGGCCACCACCCGGAGCGCTGCACCAGGTGAAACACGAACGAGACGCAGGCGACGACCAGGAGCTCGATCCACAAGTGGCTCCTGGGGTCGAAGGGGTCGATGATTGCCGCGATGTAGCTCCCTCTTCCACCATCACAGAGGTGACACACGACACGCAGGAAGTGGTTGGCAATCCAGATGACGACGACAGGGATGAGCCAGCGAACGCTGTGCAAGCGTCCCGCGAAGAGCCTAGGCAGCGAAGTGGGGGCTGCCGAGTCGCCGTTCTTGGCCCGGAACATATCCGGTCACAATACCGCAACGAGGCCGTCGCCAGTAGGCCTGGAGCAAAAAAACATGCAGGCGCGGGTGGGGGTCGGCAGTTACGGGTCGTTCCGTGCAGAGAAACCGCCAGGGTAGCCGTAGGAGTCCCAGCCGGCATACCCGTACACGTAGAGGCCTACGGGGTTAGGCGCCAAGAGGGTGTGCGTGCCGATCTCGATGGGAACTTGAGCACCCGAGAAGCCGGTCCCGGGCAGCGGGGTGAATGCCCCTGCGGGCAAGCCTACTCCGTCGAGCAGAACGTTGCCGGCGACGACATCGCTCGTGAGAGCCACGATGTTGGCGAAGTTCTCGGGGAAGCCCGTGCCAGGCGTCGCAAACGTGTACGACTTGATGAACTGCGCGGCCGGGGGAATCAGCATCATGAACGGATCGGAGGTGACCCCGTCCCACTGAGTTCCATTCGAGAACTGCGCTACCAGGATGGGCGCGTTGGCCGTGATGCGGTAGGCGCCCTCGAGGCTCCGCTCCGCGAACTGGCCCGCATTCAAGGTAAACGACTCGGGCGACGCCCCATCGAGCTGAACCTGGGTGCCGTTCTGGTCGGCCAGGATACGGAACGTGTCTCCTGAGGCGCGTGTTGCCAAGGGGACGGTCAGCGCCTCCGTGCCCCAAGTGTCGACCGGAGGAAGCTGCTCGACCACATGGTCGCAGAAACCCGTCTCCTGGGTCGGAATGTTCGCGCAGCGGTTGCCGCCGTAGACTGCGATCGGCCCGTCCGACTGAACGAGGGAGCCCGTGAGGTCGCCGTCGGACTGAAGTTGATATGCATCGAAGGGCTTGAGCTGGATCTGGTAGGGGACGCCTGCCTGCCGGGTGCCCGCAGCAGCCGTCGGCGTGATGGTCACCGTAGTGACCGTCGTCGTGTCGCCGTCGAAAGCCGGAACGCCCGCGATCGCGAACTGTGATGGCCCGTTGATCGCGCCCGACCAGGCGGCGATTCGATGGCGCTGCCCGAGAGCCTCCGTTGGCAGCGCAGCGAACGCATCCGTCGACAGGGTCAAGCGGTTGAGGCCGTAGACCGTAATCTCTTCGGTCGCCGTCACCCGGATGGCTGCCCCGAGTTCGACGACATCATTCGTGGTGATTTCTGAGGTCGGCGGCAGGGCCACCTTGGTGACCTTCCCGGGTGTCACGGTGAAGGGAATGGTGAAACCCGCGGAGGGAATGGAGACCACGCCCGCCGTGGCCTGAGGCCCGGACAAGAACAAACCGAGTTGGGACGAGACGTAGTTCGCTTCAAACACGATGACGAAGTCGGTACCCAGGAGGTCGTTCGTTCTGCATCCGCCTGCCACGCAAGTGCCCGTTCCGTTGTCACAGGGAGTCCCGTTCTGGACTTCGGTGTAGTCGCAGACGTTCGCACCGAGGTTGCACATCTCTATCGTGCACTCGTTGAAGTCGGCGCAATCTGCATCCACGTTGCATTCGACGTCCGGGACACACTCGTTGCCCTGGCAGACCTCACCCACATTGCAGTCTTGGTCGACGTTGCACTCGACGTCCGGTACACAGACGTTGCCCACGCAGATTTCGCCGGGGTTGCAGTCCTGGTCGAAGCTGCAATCGACCGACGGCACGCAGACGTTCGCAACGCAGATTTCGCCAGTGTTGCAGTCCTGGTCGACGTTGCACTCGACATCGGGAACGCAGACGTTGCCGACACAGACCTCGTCTGCGTCACAATCCGAATCGACGTTGCACTCCACGCCGGGGACGCACTCGTTTGCGACGCAGACTTCGCCCGCATCGCAATCCGCATCGACGTTGCACTCCACGTCCACCACGCAGACGTTGTCGACACAGACGAAACCGTCCAAGCAATCCAGATCGAAATTGCACTCCACATCGAGAATGCACTCCTGGTCGACACAGATCTCGCCGCTGCCGCAGTCCTCATCGAAGTTACACTCGACGTCAGGAATGCAGACCTGATTGAAGCAGATTTCGCCTGGGCCGCAGTCCTGGTCGAAGTCGCACTCCGGGGCGTCGCCTTCGACGCAGGTAACGCGCACCGTCCAACCGGACATGCACTGATCGAAGCCGTCGTCGGACACCACCACGCTCACATCGTGGCTGCCCACATCTTCACAGGTGTACAGTGTCTCGGCCGCGGTCGGGTCGTCGAACGAGCCGCCTGCCCCTTCCCAGAGGTACTCGATGGCGTCGCCTTCCGCGTCCTCAGCAACAGCAAACAGCTCGATGTCGCTCCCGACGGACGTCTCGAGCGGCGCCACCACCATCACGAGGAGGTCGGCGCAAATGTTGATCTTCCCGTTGACTCGAACCCCGCCCAAGCTTTCCGGAGGCTTGCAGTTCAGCAACACCATCACGCTAGTCGATGTGCCCGACTCTACCTCGAACTCCGCCGAGCCCCCGCACGAAGTCTCGCCCATCGCCGACATCGCCTCCATCTTGATCAGGTAACCGGTGCCGGGCGGAAGTCCGAAGACCTCGACCGAGGGCGTGGACCCTGGCGCGCTCGTGTTGATGGTTCCGCTCATCGGCGACATCCCGGGTCGCGTGATCTCCCAACTGACCTCGTCGATCTGAATCTCGCCGCGGAGCTGAAGATTCACGCTGAGCGAACCAGGTTCCGCCGACGTCGAATCAGCGGTGCAACCGCCGATGCTCACTGAAGCCGCGAGCAACAGAACAAAACACGAAATCGAACGCAAGCTCGCCATGAGCTCCTCCTACGGGGCAGGGATACGGGGGAGCCCGAAGCTATCACCCAACAGCCGCGATCCGCTATCGCGGAATGCGGTTCTCGAACGATTTTTCCGAGGTCAAACGTACGATTTTGGAACACATCCCCGCCGGATGTGAGTGAGCTTACAACCCGAACGCTTGAACATGAGCAAGCCCCCTGTCAGGCGACTCGAGTGAGCTCCCGTACCTCGCGCCTGGGTGGCCGTATCGCGTCTCGGAATTGAAACCTCTCGCCTGCGAATTAGACGGATCCGGTCATTCGATCGCCAGCTAGGCGCCCGCGCTCGAGGGCGACTACTGCGTCAGCCGAATCGACCAGGGTCCGCCGTTCGCGCGAGCATAGAACATCGTTCCGCCGAACCAGGGCACCGATGCAACATCTCCGAGACCAGTCACCTCGACATCGACTGACTCGGGATCGTCGCTCGGCACGAACACCTCGAGCCGATTGCCCGCCGCTGCGTTCTCGCCGCTCGCGGCGATCGAGCTGTCGTCTTCGGCCCAGTCGATCGCGGTCAGGGCGCCAGGCGCGAAACGCACCGTCATCTTGCGCATCACATCGGTGAGCGCCGCGCGCGGCCCCTCGATCATGTTCGTCTCGCAATTGACCTCGAAGAAGCCCCAAACGTAGGGAACCCGGCCGGCGCGCGCGTCCCCGTATTTGTGGGCATCGCCGCAGGCCTCGCGCCAGGTCCAGAGCTGACCGCCGAACAAATAGTTCTCCTGCTCCCTGAGGTGCCGCTCGAAGTAGTCGTCCTCCGGGTCGGCGGCGCGAGTAGGCGAGCTACCCCATTCCCCTGTGACGACGGGCGCGCCGCCGTAGAGCTCGACGGTCTCGGCTGCCGCTCGCGCGAACGCGTCCTCCAACGTCCCGGAATCGATTCCGCCTTGGTAGATATGCGGCGAGAAGACGACCTGGTCGTCGTGCTCGAACGAGGGCGGCGCGGGCAAGCCAATCGCCTGCCAAGCGATGCTGGGCTCGAAGAAAAAGAGCCGCCTCGGCGCGCCAACCGAAGCTTCAGCCGCTCGCTGGGCCGCGACGGCGTCCGCGTAGAACTCGGAGAGCGTGACATCGTCCCCGAGCCCGAAGGCATTTGGCTCATTCATCAGATCGAAGCCGGCGATCGAATTATCGTTGGCAAAGCGGGCAACGAGGTGCGCGAACATCTCGACGTAGCGCGTGCGAATACCGACGCCGCCCGGCCCTTCCATGTCCTCGAAGAACGAACGCCACGCCGCTTGCACGGCCGGAACGAGCTCGCGCTCACTGCCCTGGCATCGCCGTTCGCCTCGATCGAAGGTCGCCCATTCCGGCGCGCCATCCCAGCCGCCCGCGGGAAGAGTGCCTTCCGGACAGACCTCATCGGGTGGCGCGACCAGCGACGGACCCCAGGCGTCTTGGTGAAGATCGACCAGCGTGTAGATGCCGCGCTCACGGAGCATGGCGATCGATTCGGCGTACTCATCGAGATATGCCTCGTCGTACTCGCCGGGGCTCGGCTCCACGCGCGACCAACTCAAGAGAAGGCGCACCATGTTCCAGCCCATCGAGGCGATCATGTCCGCGTCCGCTTCGGTGAACGGGTACGTGGTGAACAGATCCTCGTCGTACTGCCAGTACTCGACGTGCGCGTTTACGTTCACGCCGCGGAGGATTACCTCACGACCCTTAGCGTCGACGATGCGGCCGACTTCGGTACCACCCGCGACCGCTCGAAGGGCGGGCAACGGATCGGCCGGCGCAGGCGGCCCAGACTCGCTCGAGCTGCTGCTGCTGCAAGCGAGCCCACTTACCAGGGTGCAGAAGAGAACGAACGCGATTGGTTTCGAATAAGACATGACGAACGGGACCTCACTATCAAGCTAGAGCCCGCAGCGACGCGGGCGGACTGAGGCTGCATTCTGCGGACGCGAGCGTCAATAAGACACGGGATCCGCGTGGTTCCCCGAATGATTTCCTCGTCTTAGTGCCCGAGCATTGAAAGGAGCGAATCCAGACCATTCGGTTTCAGTATTTTGTGAGCTGAATTACACAACCCCTTTGAGTGTAAGAAACTGCTCGCCAGCGGCGTCTTCATCTAAATTCACAATCATGAAGGCCGCCGCTGGACCGAGAGCAACGCTTCGCCATCCGCCCGCTCCCCGGCTCGCAGAGCAGGCGTTTGGAAAGCTCCAATCCATGTCTCTCGACCCGCGTGACGCCTACGTCTTATCCCGCATCGACGGCACGATGCTCGCGCACGAAATCGTCGACGTCTGCGGCTTCGACCCCTGGACTGTGACCGAGATCCTCAACCGGCTGACGGCGATGGGCCTGATCGAATGGAGTCACGAGACCTCGACCCAGCCGGTCGCAGACCCGGCTCAACCGACCGAGCGACGCGTCTCCGGTACGAGGATGACCACGAAGCGCAACGCCGTCTCGATGCAGAGCCCCTCCCCCGAGCTCTACGAACGCTTCGAGCAACTCACGCACTACCAGCTCCTCGGCCTCTACTCGGATTGCACGCGAGACGACATAGAGAAGGGCTACCGCCGAGCACAGGCGCTCGAGGACGGCACTCTGGCCGCCCGCATGGCCGCACGGGTTGGAAATCAGCGTGTTCGCTCGCGCGTAACGGCCGCCTACGACGTGCTCCGCGCCCCGAACCGCAAAGAGAAGTACGACGAGTACCTCCTCTATCGGCAGGAAACCCGAGCGATCGAAGACGCCCTCTCCGAAGGAATTCGCCGAGCGTCACTCATCCCGCAAGCCCCTCACGTGGTTCCTCCTCCCGCACGCACTTCTGGCGCCCCCCTCCCCGAAGCGCAGCGCGGCCTCCTCGGCGAAGCCCTGAGCGCGCCTACCCCGCTGCCCGAGGAGAAGATCGCCGAATACTACCTGATCGCGGCGCTCCGAGAGCACGCACCCAACGGCGCGCGGCGAACGCGTGCCGAGGGTCTCGTCCGAAGCGCGATCGTCGAGCGCGATGCGGAGAATTTCGTCGGCGCGACCAATGCACTTCGCCTGGCCAACACGATCGTCGGAGACTGCGACGCCCTCGGGGGCGCGCTAGCGACGATCACGCGCGAAATGAACCGAAGCCTCGTGCCGACCTTCCGCGCGCAGGCCGAGTACGAAGAGACTCTTCAGATGTGGGAGGCCGCCGCAAAGACTTGGGCAAAAGTCTTGCTCGGAGAACCCGACGATCCCCGAGCCGCGCGAGGCATCGCGGAGGCACTGCTCTCCTCGGGCGGGGACCTCGAGCGCGCACGTCGGAGCGCGGAGCACGCTGTCGCGCACGCACACGACGACCCGGCGTGCCACCGCACGCTCGCGCGTGTCTACATCGCGTCGGGCATGACCGGGGACGCGCAGCGCTGTCTGAACATCGCCGAAAGTCTCGAGTCCGCGGACGAAGACGCGAAGGGCATCCTCCGGCGGCTGAGCACGTTCTTGCGCGGCAAGTAGCGCCGAGCACGAAACCATCGCGCGAACGCCGAGCTCGCGGTATGCCTCCACATGCTCGTCTACCAATACCCAAACTGTGGCACTTGCCGAAAGGCGTTGAAGTTCCTCGACGCAGCCGGAGTCGACTTCGTCTCGAAGGACATCGTCGAAGCTCCGCCCTCGAAGCACGCTCTGAAAAAGGCGCTTAAGCTCTCCGGGCTTCCCATCCGCAAGCTCTTCAACACTTCGGGTCAGAGCTACCGAAACGGCGGTTTCAAAGAGAAGCTCGCGACCATGAGCGACGACAAGGCGCTCAGCGCGCTCGCTGCGGACGGTAAGCTCGTCAAGCGCCCGCTCGTTCTCGGTGATGACTTCGCGCTCGTCGGATTTCGTGAAGACGAGTGGCGAAAGACCCTCGGGGTCTAAAGCGTTGCGCGCGGCTCTTCCGAACCGAGGCGGGCCTCCAGCCCTTCGAGCGTGACCTCCGTGGGCGCCTGCGGGGGGAAGATCGTCAGTGTCACCCGCGACCAGAAACGTCGAAAGGGTTTCCGAAGCGCGAGCCCGTCTTTGCGGCTGAAGAAGCTCCCCCAAAAGCCGTCGAGTCGAACCGGCACTACGGGAACGGGATGCGTCTCGAGCATCTTGAGCACGCCCGGTTTGAGCACCCCGAGCTTCCCGTCGCGGGTGAGCTCCCCTTCCGGAAAGATGCAGACCACATTGCCGTCGTCGAGCTCCTCGCCGATCCGTCTAAACGCGTCCCCGAGCGCCTCGGGGTTCTCACGGCGCGACGCGATGGGAATCACCTTCGCATCCCGAAACGCCCAACCGACCAGCGGAAGGCTGATGAAGCTCTCGTGCATGACGAAACGCATCGGGCGCTGGTAGACGCTGCTGATCACGAGCCAGTCGATGTAGGTGACGTGGTTGGCCGCGATGATCGCCGGCCCCTCGTCCGGAAGATGCTCTCGCCCGGTTACCCGAATTCGGTACAGCAGGTTCGCGAGTAGCCAAGCGACGAGCCGAAGCAGAAACTCCGGGATGATCGAGTAGATGTAGACAAACACCGCCGAACTGATCGCGGCGAGAATCAAGAACGTCTCCGGAATCGTCACCCCGAGCGCCGGCAACGCCAAGAGCATGAGTGAGGAGAGAGTGAGGGCGAGCGCGCTGAGGATATTGCTGCCCGCGATCACGCGTGAGCGGTTCTCTGGTGACGAGCGGTCTTGAATCAAGGCGTAGAGCGGCACCGTGAAGAAACCCCCGAACATCGCGAGCAGGAAGAAGTCGAGCAAGACCCTCCGCGCGCCCGGCGTCGCCACGAAGGCGTCGACACTGAGAGAGCTCTCGGCCAACCGCAAGAAAGCCTCGGACGCGAAGTAGAGGTCGAGCGTCGCAATCGTCAACCCGATCGAGCCGAGCGGAACGAGCCCGAGCTCGAGCTTCCCCCTGCCAAGCGGCTGACAGAGGAGCGACCCCACCGCCACGCCGATGCAGAACACGGAAAGGAAGAGCGCGATCAGCCTTTCGTCGCCCCCGAGCATGTCACTCCCAAGACTCGGCAGCAGCGCCAGGAAGCTTCCGCCGAGAAACCAGAGCCAGGAAATGCCGAGCGCCGAAAGGAAGACGGTGCGGTTGGAGCGGAGCGCGCGGAAGACATCGCTTGTCGCGGTAAGGGGGTTGAGCGTGAGGCGGAGCGTAGGGTTTGCCGGCGCTGTCGGCGGAATCGTCAGGCTCGAAACGAGCCCAAGCACGGCGGCTGCGAACGCGATCGGCGGCACCAGCTCGATCCACCCGTCCCCAAGCACCCCGCCGGCGATCGTGCCAAGCAAGATCGCAAGAAAGGTAGATGCAGCGACGAGGCCGTTCCCACCGATGAGCTCCCGCTTGAGCAAGAGCTCGGGCAGGACGCTGAGCCTCACCGTTTCGAACAGCGTCGACTGCACGCCCATCAAAAACAAGGCGCCCAAGAGAAGCGGCAGAACATCCAGCCAGAACCCAATCGCCGCCAAGCCCACGACCAGAACCTCGACGAGCTTCACCCTACGAATGAGCGCGCTCTTCGAGACCTTGTCTGCGAGTTGCCCGGCGACCGGTGAGAAGGCGAAGAAAGGCGTGATGAAAAGCGCGGCGCTCAATGCAATCGTCGCCTGCGTGGAGAGCGCCCCGAGCGTCACCGAACGATACACCAGCGCCGCGATCAGGACATTCCGAAACAGGTTGTCGTTGAACGTCCCGAGGAGCTGCGCGACAAAGTAACCAACAAACCGCTTCGACATGCGCAGCCCTGCGTCACTCATAGGGTGAGCAATTGCTCAGGCCGCTCCAGCCAATGACTCGGTCCTGCGGCTTCGAGAGTCTCGCGGGCAAACGGCCCCCAGCCAACCGCGACCGTAGCGACGCCGGCGGCGTTTCCCGAGCCGATGTCGTGGTCCGAGTCACCGATGAACAGTGTCTCTGCAGGAAGCGAATCGAGGGCCGCCAGCGCTTTGAGCACGGGCTCGGGATGCGGCTTGCCGTTCTCGACGTGGTCGGCACAAACCCGGACTCGAAGCTCCTCCTCGAGCCCCAAGAGCCGAACTCCGCGATTCGCCCCTTCGCTGAGCTTGCTGGTCACCAGCGCGAGCTTCGCCCCGTTTCGATGAAGCGCCTTCACCACCTCCACCACCCCCGGATACGGTTTCGCCATCGCATCGTGCTGATCGAGATTGTAGGTTCGGTACGTATCGAGCATCGCGTCGAGCTCTTCCTCCGACCTCGCTACCCGCGAAAGCTGCGTCCGAAGCGGCGTACCCACACCTTCGAGCCAGTACGCGTCGGTCAGCTCCCGCCCGAGGTGCGTCCGCGAGGTGTAGTGGAACGAAGTTAGAATCAACTCGATCGAGTCGAGCAGGGTCCCGTCGAGGTCGAAGAGATAGGTCTTCATGGCATCGAAGCGATACGCAGCGCCAAGTACGGCCCGAGCAGTACCACGAAAATCGTTAGCTCGTAGAACCCCATCAACATGTAGTGAATGGCGTCGAAGCGATCGGCAGGGATGTTGAACCACTTGGCGTGAACGCTCTGAATCCAATCGTGAGCGATCATGAACATCGCGAACCAGAAGAGCAGCAGCCCCAGGTTCAACAGCGACGCCCAACCCAAGACAGCCAGAAGTGTTTCTTCGCTCATCGAGTCCTCCTCATTCAGCCGCTTTCATCTAGCGACCGCCACCCGGAGCGCAACTCGGAGCGAGCTCACTCGATGCCCGACGGAAGCGCGACCTCTAGCGGAGCACCCTCCCCGCCGCCCTGCGCCGAGCCCGCTTCCTACAATCGGCGGACACGGAGGGATTCGAACCCACGACTTCTCCCTCCGGAGGGGAGCGCTCTATCCAGCTGAGCTACGCGTCCTACGCGCCTTGACGTACCCAACCTGGTGGGAGGGCGCAAGCGGGGGCGTTTTTCGGTGAGAGGTTCCGGCGCCGCGCTGACACTGGCGCTGCGACGCTCACCGATGCACAATCTGCTCCAATGAGGCTTCTCTCCAAGTTCGCCATTGGCGCCGCCCTCGTTGCGGGCGCTGTCGCTTTGCTCAGCTCCGCCGTCTTCTCCGACGCTCGTGCGCGTAGCTGTTACAGCATCTGGGCTGAGGGCGCTGATGGGATGGGTTCGCAATTCCGACACATCGTGTACGTCGAGAACGACTGCGAGGATTGGTTGCAGTGCTCGGTGTGGACGGACGTCGATCCGCAGCCGCCGAAGATGCTCTCGGTTGCTCCGGGCGCGACCGAACAAGCGGAAACCAACGGAAGCTCCCCGTACGACGACCCAAAGGCGTTCGGCACCTGTCACCGGAAGTAGCCGAGCGAGGCTCGACGCTGTCCAAAGTGAATCGCATGTGCAGGTTCTGCCTGGGGTGGCGTGCTTCAAACCCGGTCCGACGGTCGTCCGTTCGTGCAATCGCGTACTCCGGACCGGCGTTGTTTAGGACCTGCTGATTGCACGCCACGGGCAGGTCGGGGGCATCCGCCCCCGAGGGCCGCCGGAAAGCGAATTCCAATTCCGCTGTAATATCGCGTTACACAGCCAAGAAATGTGCTTATGCGGTAAAATTCCAATAATATTGACTGTGAATGCTTGTGGATTCCAGGCCTGTTTCCGGGATCGCCGCGGCCAGACGTGAGCGGCGGGGATCGCTGAGTTCTCGGTTGGGGCTGCTCGCATTCCTGGTCGGCATGGTCACGCTCTCTTGGGGCACCGAAGCAAGCGCCCAGCAGTTTGGACTCAACCAGTTTCGCGGCTCCGAGATCGCCAAGGACGGCCTGGCCATCAGCACCGCCGCCGACCAAGGCCACCTACGATTTGGCGCACAAGTGTACCTGGACTACTCGGACGATCCGTTGATCTTTGCAGACGCGCCGGTCGTTCATCAGCAACTCACGGGCGAGCTCATCGCATCGCTCGGCCTCTGGAATCGTTTGGTCGTCTTCGCGGGCATTCCCTACCACTTCATGATTCGCGGCACCGACAGCCCGCTGCCCGGAGGCACCCTGGACGGGCTCGCTCCAAACGGCGGTGGCCTCGGTGACCTGCGCGTCGGAGCCCGAGTGCGCGCTTGGGGCGAAGCAACGGACTTCGCGCAACTCGCCGTACAAGGAGCGCTTCATGTGTACACCGCATCGATGGCGGACGGAGATCAGAAGTACCGAGGCGGCCCGAACGAAAGCCCGCGAATCGGGGGCGACATCGAGCTCCTGGCGACGCTGCACCTGACCGACGACGTGCACCTTTCGCCGAACATCGGCTACGTGTTCCGCAAAGACGTCGTTCTTCCGCCGGATGCGAAGGTCGGCGACGCGATGAGCTTTGGCCTCGGCCTGATCTGGGAGCTCCTCGATGACCAGCTCGCGCTGATCGGCGAATTCTACGGCAGCACCGGTTTCGGAAGCCAGCAGCAAACACCGATGGAAATGCTCTTCGGCGCAAAATACCACCACAAAAAGGGACTCAGCGTGGGCCTGGGCGGGGGCGCAGGCGTGAACCGCGGAATCGGCGCGCCTGACTTCCGAGTCCTCGGCACCCTCGGCTACACGATGCCCGAGAGGGTTCGGCCGCCAAAGGTCAAAGACCGAGACGCGGACGGCGTCCCGGATGGCGAGGACCGCTGCGACAGGGATGCGGAGGACTTCGACGGTTTCCAAGACGAAGACGGCTGTCCGGACCCTGACAATGACGGCGACGGGATCCTCGACGTGGACGACCAGGCCCCCAACGAGGCAGAGGATATGGACGGCTTCGAGGACGAAGATGGAGTCCCCGACCCGGACAACGACGGTGACGGCGTCCTCGACGCGGACGACCGCTGTCTGAACGAAGCCGGTGTCCCCGTAACGGGAGGATGCCCGGACCCGGATACAGATGGGGACGGCGTGCCCGACCGAGTGGACAACTGCCCGAAGGAAGCAGGCCTGCGGGTCAACATGGGCTGCCTCAAGCCTCAGTTGGTGGAGATCCACTACGACCATCTCGGCATCAGCAAGAAGGTCTACTTCAGCACCGGCAAGAGCCGTATTCACAAGCGCTCCTACGCGTTGCTAGACAATATCGCCGAAGTGCTCAACGCCCACCCGGAGATCATGCTCGTCAAGGTCGAGGGCCACGCAGACCCGCGAGGAAGCGACGAGTTCAACCTGAAGCTCTCACACCGCCGCGCGGTGGCCGTGGTCAAGTACCTGGTGCGGAAGGGCGTCGACGAAGACCGACTCATCGCCAAGGAGCACGGAGCATCTGTGCTTGAAGCACCGGACGCGGTGACCGACGAGGAACACAAACTGAATCGCCGGGTGGCGTTCAAGATCTTCGCCAGAGCGACGGGACAGGTCGAGCAGGTCCAAGACCCAACGGGCGAACACGTTTACTGAGCAGGCGCGAGTTTCTGCCCACGGGTCATCGGAGAACGGCTCGGCTTGCGGGATGAACGCGGCTCGGAAAAAAGCGCGATACGGGTACCCTGCGGACGGGTCGGCTTGCATAGGTGTCCGGAGGGGCTTGGGGCCGGAGGGCACGCAAGCCTCCCCTCGGCGCTCGCGGCCAATCGGGGGTGG
>JBLYYU010000143.1:0-5405 GCA_048550275.1 Polyangiales bacterium | reverse complement strand
CCGCCGCCGGCTACGGCAGGCCCGGCGCGCACGCCTCGGCGATCCTCGACGTGCGCGCTTCGCTTTCTATCTCTCCAGCGCAATGGGGCCTCTCCGCAGCGTGGCTCTTCTTAGAGCTCGTCTTCGACGCTCTGGCCGCCACCCTGGAAGAAACCAGCTAGGTGCTGGGCTCGAACCGCGACTTCGCTCAGCTTCTGAGCCAAAGCGCCGCGCGTCTGGGGACCTACGTCGCCATCGACAGCGATGCCGGCATCCCCTTGGAACTCACGAATCGCGTTCCGCGTCCGCTTGCCCATCGTTCCGTCATGCTTGCCGGGCTTGTACCCGCAAATGTCGAGCGCTTCTTGCAGTGCTGCGATGTTGTCATCTGATGCCATTGTTCACTCCTAGTTCAGGCCCCAGGCAGCTGCCCAGGCCTTTGCCGCCTCACCAAATGCTTTCGGATCGCTTCCGCCAAGCTTGGTCGACACTTCGTTGTACTCAGCCTTGAGGGCTTTGAATTTCGCCTTGGTTTCCTCCGAGGCACCCTGTCCGGCAGCCTTGGCCGCCTTCGATTTCGCGCGCAGATCGGCGACGTCGTACTTCGCAAGCATGCCGGTCAGCACGGCCGCGCCAGTCGCTGCGTCAGGGGCGCTCTTGAGCGCGTTCACGCCGGCCTCGAAGACCGAAACGAGGTTTTCCGATGCGCTGCCGGTGAGCGCGACATCGGGAATCGCAGGTCCGGCAGGGGCCGCGGGTTCCGCTGCCTTGGGCGCCGGTGCCTTCTCGGCCGCAGCGGGTGCGGGCGCTTCGGGTTTGGCTTCTTTCTTCTTGCACGCTGAGGTCGCCGCCATCGCGAGGACCAGCAGCGCAAGTGTCGCTTTCTTCATGAACTCCCCTTTTCCAACTGAGTGGGGCCGGAGCATAAGGACGGCCCGTGTCGGAAGGCAAGCCGATTTTGCCGCAATCCGAGCGAAATCAATGAAATTATAGGCGAAATCTACCCCGTTGTGCTGCAAGCAAAGAGCGCGCATCATCTGCGCCTCGCCCTACAAGGAGATACCATGGACGATTTGATGCAGTCGATTGTAGCCCAGCTCAGCGGCGCCCCCATGGCGCAGCTCAGCAACCAACTCGGGACCGACGACAGCGCGACGCAGAGCGCTGTTCAAGCCGCGCTTCCAATGTTGCTTGGCGCTCTCGCGAAGAACAGCGCTTCGGCAGGAGGCGCCGACGCGTTGGCTGGTGCGCTCGATCGTGATCACGACGGCAGTATCCTCGATGACCTCGGCGGCTTTCTGAGCGGCGGCGCAGGCTCCGACGGCGCAGCGATTCTCGGACACGTACTCGGCAACCGAGAGCAGACCGTCGAGGCCGGCATCGGCAAGGCGACCGGGCTCCAGACAGGGCAGGCCGCCAAACTGCTTCAGATGCTCGCGCCGGTCGTGCTCGGTTATCTCGGTCGACAGAAGAAGCAACAGAGCATGAGCTCGGGCATGCTCGGCGAGCTTCTCGGCACGCAGTCGAGTCGCGCTCAGGCGCAGAACCCGGCGTTCAGCGCGATCACTGCGCTTCTCGACAAGGATGACGACGGATCGATCGTCGACGAGCTCGGAGGCATGCTCGGTTCGTTCTTGTCAGGTCGCTGATCAACCAAGCTAAGGGCAGGCGCCCTTGCTCTTGATCGATACGCCAGCGGCCTGCGCGGAGCAGGCGTTGGCGTAGGTCTTGTCGTCGCATCCGCAGACCGGCGTGTAGTCGGCCGTGCATGCCTGCGGTCGCGGCTGACACTTGCCTGGCTTGCTCGTTGCGCCGCATTTCGCGGCCGCCGGGAAGTCGCAGAACAACCCGGTCGCACACTTGGCGGCGCCCGCAACCCCACAGCTCGCACCGACCGCGCCGGCGGCGGCCTGGGTGGCGTCCTGGCAGAGACCGCGATGACGGATCGAAACGCCGTGCGAGTGCGCGACACAGTCGTTGCTGTAGTTGCGTCCATCGCACCCGCAGACCGGCGCCCATTCCTTGGTGCAGACGGTGGGTTGTTGCGCACACTGACCCGGCCCCGACACCTCACCGCAGTACTGCGCTTCCGTATACTCACAGTAGAGCCCCGTCCCGCAGGCGGCCGTTGCCCCGCCTTCGCCGCAGCTGCCGGGTGGCCCCGCTGGAACTCCTGGCGCGACGCCGGCGCCCGGACACTCCCCTGACTGGCGAGGAGAGACGCCGTGTGAGTGGGCAACACAGTTGTTGAGGTAGGTCTGCCCGTCGCACCCGCAGACCGGGCTGTAGTCCTTGGTGCAGGTCGATGGCATCGGAAAGCAGGCGCCTTGGCCGCCGGCCTCGCCGCACTCCGCGCCCGGGCCGTAGTGGCAGACCGAGCCAGCGGGGCAGTTGGTGCCGGCCGCGCGGCTGCAATTCCCGCCTGGGCGATCGGGGTAGCGAGAGGGCTCGCTTTGCTTCGCACATGAAGCCACGAGGGCAAACACCATCAGGAATAGGCACCGGAGCGGAAAAGAAAGTCGCGTCATCTCTTCGTAGGTATCGCTGAAGCGCGAACTAGGCAAGGCCCCTCAGCCGCTGGGAAGTGCGTCGACTAGCGCGGGCACCCATTGCCCGGCCGTCCCAGGGAGAAACGCACCACTGCCCGTGCGTTCGACGAGTGAGCTGAAAGGGTTTGGCTCGGGGTTGACGACGAGCATCGGCGCCCCCCGTTGGGCGGCAATTGTTCCAATGTGCATCGGCAGCGAAGTGGCGCCTGTCGTCCCAACGACGATCACGAGAGACGCGCGGCGGGCTGCCTCGATCGAGCTCTGGAAACGGAAATTCGGTTCGTCGTAGCTTTCGTCGAACCAGAGGACATGCGGCCGGCCCATGGCGCCGCACGACGGGCAGCGCAATTTCTCGAGCTCGCGCTGGGTGATGGAGCGGCCTTTCTCCCACGGGACGTCAATGCTCTCCGGCATGGGGATGGGAGCGGGCAGACACTCCTTGCTGCAGCGCATGAAATCGATGTTCCCATGGATCTGGAAAGTGCGGTCGAGTGTGTTCCCAGCGCGCAGATGCAGCCCGTCGACGTTTTGTGTCACCAGGAGGAAGCGCTCGCCAGCGCTCTTCTCGGACCGCGCCAGCGCGCGATGCGCGGCGTTCGGCTCCGCGCCGCGGCACACCCCGCGACGATAGAGATACCAAGCCCAAACCTCCTCGGGCATCTCCTGAAACGCGCTCCAAGTCGCCATCTCTTCGGGCTGGTAGTTCCGAGACCCAACCCGCCAGTAGCCTTCCTTGCCCCTGAAGGTCGGGATGCCGCTCTCCGCGGAGATACCGGCACCGGTGAGCCAGAGGACGAGATTGTGCGGCCGATCCAAGAGCGGTTTTACAGAATCGTCGAGCACGGGAAGGTACGTAGGGGCAGGTCAGTGCCAGTGCCAGTGCCAGTGTCAGAGCCAGTGTCAGTGCCAGTGTCAGAGCCAGTGTCAGAGCCAGTGTCAGTGTCAGTGTCAGTGTCAGTGTCAGCGTGTGGCACCGGTCTTGGTTACACCGCCCGCTCGGACGTCTTCGGTGGCTGTTTGTCCCGCCCCACCGCCTGCTGCCTTGTGAGGGTTAACGACAGAAGGCCGGCTCTTTCGAGCCGGCCTTCCACCTGTGAACCCTAACTGAAGCTAGTTGGCGATGTAGGCGGTGAAGCCCAGGATGACCGCGTAGTTCTGCTTTTTCTGAGGGCCACCCTCCAGAATGGTAGACCTGGCATTGTAGATCTCACGCGTATTCCACTCGCCGCGACCCTCCAGGCTGAGCACGAGGTATTGGATCGGCTTATAGCGAATGGTGAGGGTCGCGGTCGCAAGACCGGAATCGGATACCGAGTTCACGAACCCGTCCGAGTCCGGCACGAACGCGCGGAAATTGCCATTTCCGCTCAGGTGCTCGCCGCGAATGCCAAGCCCCCACTCGTCGGCCAGATCGAAGAGCAGCTGCAGGCTGTGGCCGTAGGCAAAGAACTTTCCGTCCAGCACACCCGTGGGGTCATCCGCCGTCCCGGTCGGGCTCAGCTGGTAGTCGCCGTTGGCGATCAACGAGAAGCTGCCAGCGCTCGCCGTGAGCACCCAGTCGAAGAAGTTTTCCCAGTTCTTGTTGTCGTTGTCGCCGCCGGCGCCGTGCTGACCGCCGAAGAAGAATCCGAAGTTCTCCTCCTTGTCCGCCAGTGAGAACTGCCAGCCAATGGTGGGCGTCTCGTTGCCGTCGATCGGTGTGCCGCCGAGGACGCCGCCGTTGGTCAGCATGAGCGTGAAGCCCACCTGGTCGGAGATGGCGAAGGCCGTCCGCATGCCCATGTGGTTGAACGGTTGACGCAAGAAGTAGAGCGCGCCGCGCGAGTAGTTGGCGTTGTTCCACTCGTCGGCGACCTCGCCGCCGAAGATCGTGTCGAAGAACCCGAAGTCGAAGCTCACCTTGTCGTTCGGCATCCAGGAGACATAGCCCTGCTTAATGGGGGCGATCGGGCTCAATAGGAAAGAGCCCTCGCCAAAGCGAAGGTCTAAACGAACCGCGAACTTCTCGGCGGTGTACATGAGGTCACCACCGGCGAAGTTGAGGCCGAAGCCGTTGTAGTTCGTGTAGGGGTATACGATGTCATTGTACGAGCCGGCGACGATGCCATCATTCGTGTAGCCGCCGACACGATAGAAAGCGCTGGCCATCAGCATCCAGGACAGACCGTCCTTCCAGGAAGCGCCCTCTGCGGGGGCCTCCTCGGCGATGTCATCCATCGCCACTTTCGGCGATTCCGGGGCGGTCATCAGGGCTTCCTTCGGAGCAGGCTCGCCAGGTTCGGCTGCCGATGGTGTCTCCTCGCCGAATTCCGGGTCCATATCGTCCGCCGCCTCTTTTGGTGACTCAGGCTGTGCGAATGCCATCGCGGGGAATGCCAAACTGCACAACACCGCTAGGGTCAGAAACTTCCTCATCAGTACCTCCACTCCCAGAGCGTCTCGACGCTCAAAATCCGTATCCAAATCCGACATTGAAAAAAGGCAGAGAGAAGGGGCGAAGCAGACCGGGGAGCCGCTCCACCCCTCCTCTCCAAACTCACTACTCCGCGGGTGCCGCCGACATCGCGGTCGCACCGGTGTGGAAGCCCTTGAGCTCCTCGTTGTAGGCTTCGACGCCGCACTCGGCGATGTCGAGACCCTCGAGCTCGTGAGCTTCGGAGACGCGGACGCCACCTGGCACGAGGAACTTCAGGACGAGCCAGACGATGGATCCGACGACGAAGGCGAATGCTACGCCTGCTCCGGCGCCAATCGCCTGAGTGAGGAGTTGCGAGGCGCCGCCACCGACTAGCAGACCCATGGGTTCTTCAACCGCGGCCGCGTTGCCGTAGCCGACGAGGCCGACCGCGAGGGTTCCGAAGATTCCGCAGATTCCGT
>JBLYYU010000142.1:0-8789 GCA_048550275.1 Polyangiales bacterium | reverse complement strand
GAGGGGCATCCTCGTCGAAGCGGATGAGGGCAACCTCGATGCCGGCGTCGTATCCGCAATCCTCAAGGCAGTCGTGGACAAAGAGAGCCCCGACCTGGTCGTGATGGGCAAGCAGGCCGCGGACGGTGATTCCAACGTCGCTGGCACCGCGCTCGCCGAGCAACTGGGCTGGCCGGTCATCAACTCAGCGATGAACATCGCGACCGCGGACGACGGGAAGACCCTCGAGATCAAGCGCGAGCTCGACACGGGCGTCGCTACGGTAAAGGTCACCGGACCGGCGGTCATCACGACCTCAGACCGTATTCTGCAGCCGACATCGGTTCAGAACGGCGTCTCCCCAGACGGCCATGAGTACGCGAAGCTCGAGGTCGGAGGCCGCTACGCCTCGCTCAAGGGCATCATGCAGGCCAAGAAGAAGCCCATCGATCAGACCTCGCTCGGCGATCTGGGTGTCACCGTGAGCAAGTCGCTCAACTACACGAAGTTCGAGCTCCCGCCGGCGCGCTCGGGCGAAACCACGTTTGTGGAAGATGTCGCTGACCTCGTCGACAAGCTGCACAACACCGCCAAGGTCATCTAACCCTCGAGAAACGGAAAGGAAGCATCAAACATGGCTAATGTTCTCGTTGTTGCGGAGTTGCTTGAGGGCAAGGCACGCAAAACCACTCTTTGTGCCGTCACCGCCGCGAAACAGATCGCGGAAGGGACAGGCGGATCATTCGACATCCTCTCCATTGGCGAGGGTGCAGGCGCGGCAGCCGACGAGCTGGCCGGCTACGGCGCAGGCAAAGTGCTCAAGGCGGAAATCGCCGGCGGCTACACCTGTGAGAAGTACGCAGCTACCGTCGCGGAGGCTGGCAAGGGCTACGACGTGCTCGTCGCCTGCGCGAGCGCCTACGGCAAGGACCTGCTCCCGCGAGCGGCTGCCAAGCTCGGCGCGGGTGTAGCGTCCGACATCTCCGCGGTGCACGTCGACGGCGGCAAGCTGTCATACACGCGCCCGATGTACGCGGGCAACGTCTCCGGCACGGTCGAGATCACGAGCGACAAGCAGGCCGTCACGGTTCGTCAGTCCGAGTTCGACGCTGCGGAAGCTTCCGGCGGCGCAAGCCCCTCCGAAGACATCGCGGTGCAGAGCGACCCGGCTGCCGACAAGGTCGAGTTTCTCGGCGTCGAGGTCGTCAAGAGCGAGCGTCCTGACCTCAGTGAGGCCGACGTCGTCGTCTCCGGCGGCCGCGCGCTCAAGAGCGCCGAGAACTTCACAAACGTGATCGAGCCGCTCGTCGATGCCCTCGGGGCAGCCATGGGCGCGTCGCGTGCAGCATGTGACGCCGGTTATGTCTCGCCTGAGCTTCAGGTCGGTCAGACCGGCAAGGTCGTCGCACCGAAGCTCTACATCGCGATCGGCATCTCGGGCGCCATCCAGCACTTGGCTGGCATGAAGGGCAGCAAGACGATCGTCGCGATCAACAAGGACAAGGAAGCGCCGATCGCTCAGGTCGCCGACTACTTCCTCGTGTCGGACCTCTTCGACGCTGTGCCCGCACTGACCGACGCCGTGAAGAAGCTTTAATCGTCGACCCAACCTCGACTGAGCTTCTGCGCAGTCGGACCGTATGGAAGAAGCCCGGGTGGTACATCCTCCCGGGCTTTTTTCTGCCCTGGGGGCGCGCTCCCGACCGTTTTGTGGCCCGGAGGATTCCGGATCCGGCACAATTCTGAGATGGCCTGGTCCGTCGCTGCCCTCGCAACCCTTGGAGTCGCCCTGGCGGCGCTGGTGCGGGTCCAACGGCGGCGGGATGGTGAGGCTGGCAGAGCCGGCCCGGAGGCCGGGGGCGAGGCCGAGGACGGCGACGAATCGCAGGACCAGCCGATCACGAAAAGGCCCGAGCCGCCGGCCCTGAAGAGCTGCCCGGTCTGCCTCTCGGAGTACCCCACCGTAAACCGCTTCTGCGTCCGCGACGGCGCCCAGCTCAGCGAAGCAGGCGTTTCGGGGCCGTTTACCCAGGGTATGATCTGCCCCACCTGCCGCCGAGGCTACCCGTTCGACTCCAGCTTCTGCCCCGAAGACGCCGACGAGCTGGTCCCCTACGGCCTATACGGGGCCGCCAGCTCCACGCGCCCGCCTCTCAGGCTCGACGCCAACAAAATCTGCCCTGAATGTGGGGTACGACACGCGCCAGCCCATCTGTTCTGCGGCGAGGACGGCAGCGAGCTCGTGGTGGTGAACTGAAAAACCACCCAAGGATTCGAGGGGATCGGGTTCCAAGGTCGCAGGAACAAGCTTGGTGGACTTCTTGCTTGACATAGGAAAGGACCGCTATGATCGCGGTCCTAAAGGGGAATCTTCGATCCGATGCAGCGCGAGCCGTTTCTCGCGTCGCGAGGGGCGAGGAGGAGACGGGGGCAATAGATGAAGATCGTTTGCGATAGCTGCGGGGCCAAATACTCCATCGCCGACGAAAAGGTCGCTGGCAAAATCTTCAAGATCCGGTGCAAGAAGTGCTCATCGGTCCTCGAAGTCCGCGGAGACCGAACCGGCGCAAACCCAGTCGACGACCCGAACGCAAGTCAGGGCCGCGCTGCCGAATCGACTTGGTACATCGTCGTCGACGGCGAACAGAAGGGGCCCTTGGCCGCGATCGAGCTCAGCCAGCTCTTTGCGAAAGGCAGTGTTGGCCTCGGCTCGTATGTTTGGAACGAAGGTTTTGACGATTGGAAAGTCGCGAGCGAGGTCCCCGAGCTTGCGCAGCTTTTCGGCGGCGGCACATCGCAAGCGGCCCCAGGAGATACCGCTGCGTTCGCCGCCGGAGGAGACTTGTTCGGCGGCGGCGAAGATCGGGAGCCGACGGCGGAGATCGACACGAACAGCAGCATGTTCGCGGGCTTCGAGGACAGTCCGACACCAGCACCGGCTGCCGCGGATGATTCACCTCTCGCGGCAGCGGCACAGGCGGCGGTTGAATCACTCGGCGCTGAGGCGGCGCCCGGCGGCCCAATGGCCGCGTCTGGCGCGCAGCGCATGACCGGTCAGCGAAACGAAAACTCCGTGCTCTTCTCCTTGAGCAACCTGCAGCAACTCGCATCGCGTGGCGGCGCTCCTGCAGCGGCAGAGCCCGCGGCGAGCCAGACCCCCGTCGCATCCTCGCTCGGTGCGCAAAGTGCCCCACCGACAACTGGCGAGGGCTCCGGCCTGATCGACATTCGCGCGTTGGCTAAGACCACCGCGCAGGGCGGCACCGCCGCACCGGCACAAGAGGTCGACGACCTCCTTGCGATTGGAACGGGCGGCGGCGCTGCACTTGGCGGTCCGCTCCTGGGACCGGCGCCAGACGATGGGTCGGACGGCAATCGCTGGCTTTGGATAGGCGGAGTTGCGCTTGCGCTCATCGCCATCGTGGGCTCCGGAATCTGGATCGGAACCGTGGTCGGAGGTTCTGCCGAAGACGCACTCGAGATCACCGCCGCCGCCGAACCGGCACCGTCCGAGACGGGTTCCGGGGCGCTGGTCGCGGCGACGAACACGCAAGCCCAGCCGTCCACCGACACCGCGGCGGCGCAACCCGCAGAGGTTGTCGCGATCGAAGACAACGCGCCTGAGGAAGCACCGGAGCTCAAAGAGCCCGCTCCACAGAAGCAAGCCTCGTCGAGCACACAGCGGCGTCCCCGCAGCGCCAGAAAGGCGACCAGCTCGAAGCCCACCGCGGCAACCGCACCTGCGCCCAAGAAGCGCAGCGGCAACAACCTCGACGCGCTCATGGACGAGGTCGTCGGCGGCTCGTCGTCCAAATCACAGCCGAAGAAGACTACGACTTCATCGAGCTCGAGCAGCTCGAACCTTCCAGACTCGCCTTCGCGGAACGATGTCAAGACCGCTCTTCAAGGCGTGAGCGGCGGCGTGAAGGCGTGTCGAAAAGACAGCGGCGGAACCGCGACGGTCAACGTGACGTTCAGCGGGAAGACCGGTCGCGCGACTGGCGCGAAGATCACCTCCGGCCCCTTCAAGGGCACGCCCGTAGGCTCTTGCATTCAGACCGCGGTCAAGCGAGCGCGGGTGCCTCGCTTCAAGCAGCCGTCGTTCAAGGTCACGTTCCCCTACCGACTGTAGGAACGAGGCCCTCCAACAGGCACCAGTGCAGCTCGAGCGCAGGCTGCAGTCGGCGCGTCAGCCGAGGTTCTCGAGGAACCTCACGCCGGTGGCCACCCCAAAGCCCGTGCCACCTTTGGGCAACCGGCCTCGCGGCCGATCGGTGAACGCCGGACCGGCGATGTCGAGATGCATCCACGTGGTCTCGCCGATGAACTCCTTGAGAAAGAGGGCCGCGGTGATCGAGCCTCCGTAGCGTCCTCCGACGTGCTTCAGATCTGCGATCGCGCTCTTCAAGGTGGAGCGCAGATCCGAATCGAGCGGCATCCTCCAGAACGACTCCCCTTCGTCGGCCGCCGCCTCGAGGTATTTAGAAGCGAGTTTGTCGTCGTCCGAGTAGAGCGCCGCACGCCATGGACCGAGCGCGACCATGCAAGCACCCGTCAGTGTGGCGTGATCGATCATGTAGTCGGGCTTGAGCTTGCGCGCCGCCCAGATGAGCACGTCAGCGAGGACCAGTCGGCCTTCCGCGTCGGTGTTGATGACTTCGACCGTCTTGCCCTCGAGCGACTTGTACACATCGCCCGGCCGGTACGCTTTCGCGCCGGTCATGTTCTCCGTGGACCCGACGACGGCATGGACTTCGATGGGCAGCTTGAGCCGTGCGGCTGCGAACACGATGCCGAGCGTCGTCGCCGCGCCAGCCATGTCGCACTTCATGTCCACCATGGAACCGGCGGGCTTGATGCAGAGGCCGCCCGCATCGAACGTGAGGCCCTTCCCCACGAAGACGACCTTCTTTTTGGGTCGAGCAGGCTTGTAGACCACATGAATCACTCGAGGCTCGATCGCGCTACCCTTGTTGACGGCAAGGAGCAGGTTCATGCCCTCTTTTTCGATCCTCGCCTTGTTCCAAACGCGACAAGACAGGCCGAGCTTCCGCGATTCGCTCGATGCGGCGCGGGCTAGCGTCACCGGATTCAAATCATTGGGTGGGCGGTTGACGAGATCGCGGGCGAAGTTGACGCTCTCCGCCAGCGCCTTTCCTTCGCGCACCGCCGCCGTGAGGCCGCGCTTGCCCTTGGGAGCCCCGAGAATGACCGCGGAGCTCAATGTGGCTGCAGCGGACTTGTCGCTCTTGTATTCGGTGTAGCGATAGGCGCCCGCAACGAGCCCCTGTGAAGCAGCCCGGACGGCCTCCGCACTGACGTTCGGAAGCTCGACGGCAGCGGTCTTCTGTGCGCGCGCCGCCGTGGCCAAAGCGTGGCCGAGAGCCCATGAAACCTTCGCGTCGTCCTTTTCCTCGCCGATCCCGACGAGCAGAAGCCAGCGCGCTTTCACCTTACCGGCCGCCGCGACCTTGAGGACTTGAGAAGCTTTTCCGGCGAAGCGTTCGTCGGATGCGAGAGGCTTGATGCTGCCCTTTCCCGTGACGCCTTCGATACGCCCAAGCGCACGCCCCAGCTTGGTCTTGCCCGATGGGATCGCGATCGCGACGATATCCGCGGTCGACTTGTCCCAAGTGCCCTCAGAAAGTGAAACCTTCATCTGAATCCTTTTCCCCTCGATTGGCCGGATACTGACAGGAACTTCGGGAGCCAACAAACGAAACGCCGTTCGATCTGAGCTGGCGGACGCCGAAAGCGCTGCGCCAGTTCGCCAGCTCGAGCGATGCAGCTACCGGAGATCATTCGCTCGATCGATGGCATCGCTCGTGCATCGCGATCGGAACCCATTCCAACGAGGAGGACAAATGCTCGAAGAAAACAAAGTGAAAATCGCGTACACCGTCGTGGAGCGAAACAAGGACGGCCGTAAGTTCTGGGTGCGGGTGGGGGCAGCCTTCGTGAACCGCGACGGGAGCCTCAACGTTCGGCTCGACGCGATGCCGGTCAACGGGGAGCTACAGATCCGCGACTACCAACCAAGAGAGGCGCGCGAGAGCGCCCCGCGCGACCAGGCGGCCTGATGAATGCCGTTTTGTTTCTGTTCTTGGCGCTAGCCGCTCTCGCGGCCGGGCCGGCCGCAGCGGTCGACGGCGGTGTGGGTCCGCCCGATCAGGGGCCCCCGCCGGTCGAGCAAGACGAGCGGATCAACATCAACGAGGCCGAGCCCGCGGAGCTGGTGAAGCTCCCGGGCATCGGCCCTAGCCGCGCGGAGGCGATCGTTGCCGAGCGCGAAAGACGGCGTTTTCGTCGCATCGAGGACATCATTCGAGTGCCGGGCATCGGGAGAAAGACCTTCGGCCGTATCCGGCATTCGATTCGCGTACGCTAGGCGCTACCCCTACCGGGCGGGACGGCCTAGATTCACGCCCATGGTTTCGACGATCGAAGTTCGCGAGGCCGGTGGGCCGGACCGCAATGCACTGCTTGGTTTTCACCGCAGTCTCTACCAGGCCCACCGTGACAGGGTCGTATCCGAGGCTGACCGCCCGCTCATCGAATACCGCGACTACGACCTCGTACTCAGTGAGGATCTCCAATCGCTGCTGCGGGACCGGAACAGCCATATTCTGATTGCGGAATCTGAGGGGGCCGCCGTCGGCTACATCACCGGCCGGGTCGTCGTGGAGCCCCGTCGGCTGCTGTCCCGCAAGGGCGTGGTCGAAGACTGGTTCGTCGAGGAAGAAGCGCGCGGGGCAGGCGTAGGAGCGCTTCTGCTTCGCGAGCTGGAACACCGCTTCGCAGGCGCCGGCTGCGAGGTGGTCGAGTCTGCAACCTGGTCGGGCAACGATGGCGCCCGGAGGGCTCACGATGCGCTAGGCTTCCAGGAAATTCGCGTGATGTACCGAAAGCGAATCTAGTCGGAAGGGACCGAACCCAGCACTGGCCCCGCCACCGCTAGTGAACGGCGGGGCGGAGTGGCAACTCGTCCACGATCTCGGCCTCGCCGTCGAGCAGCTCATCCAGTCGAGCCTGCACTCGCTCCGACGGGAAGTACTCCTTCGCCAGACGGACGAACAAACCGTGGTGCCGAGCCTCGGAACGCGTAATCTCGGCGTAGAAGTCTTTGAGCGGACCAGCCGCGAGGGCGTCGGCGACGATGCCAAAGCGTTCGCATCCCCGGGCCTCGACGATCCCGAGCACGAGCAAACGGTCGAGGAAGTACTGCTCCGGCCCGCGCTTGATCAAGCCCATCAGGGCCCCGACGTAGGGGTCCTTCTCGTCGGCCCGGGTCGGCAAACCCCGATCGAGTACGATCTTCATGACCTGCGCGTAGTGTTCGAGCTCTTCCTGCGCGAACGGAATCAGCTCGCGCACGAGAAGCGTCCGGTCCGAGTAGTGAGAGACGAGCTTCAGCGCGGTCGCGGATGCCTTACGTTCGCAAGCCGCGTGGTCGACGAGGAACGCGTCGAAATCGCCCAATACGACGTCGATCCATGCCGCGTTGGTTGCTGTGCGCAGGCGGAGCATCGATCAGCTCAGGCTCGAAGAGCGTCGAGGAGCGGTTGAATCGCGCCGCGACGGAGCTTGAGCGCCGCGCGATTCGCGATGACCACCGAGCTGATGTCTGCGATTTTCTCGAGAGGCACCAAGCCGTTTTGGCGTAGCGTCTCGCCGGTTTCCACCAAGTCGACGATGACGTCGGCGAGGCCCGTCAAAGGCCCGAGCTCGACCGAGCCCTGGCAGAAGATCAACTCGACCGGCGTTCCCTTTGCGCGAAAGTGCCGCTCGGCGATGTGGGGGAACTTCGTTGCCACACGAAGCGGGCGCTCGCCCTTCCCTTCGAGTAGCTCCTTCGGGCGTCCGCAGACCATCATCTGACACTTGCCGATGTCGAGATCGACCGGTGCGAAGACGTCGTAGTCGCGCTCCATCAGCACGTCGCGACCAACGATACCGAGATCCGCCGCCCCGTACTCGACATACGTCGGCACGTCGTCGGGCTTGAGCAGCAGGTAGCTGAGGCCGCTCTTCTCATCCTCGCGGACGAGCTTGCGGCTTTTCGCGGTTAGCGCATCGGTGGAGATGCCAGCCTTTTCGAACCGCGCGCCCAATTGTTCGAGAACACGGCCCTTGGGGACCGCAATGACGATTGTGTCTCGATTGCGTCTAGGCATCGCCTCGTACTCGCTTGATGTCGGCCCCGAGCGGAGCCAGCTTCTCCTCGATGTGCTCATAGCCCCGATCGAGGTGATACACCCGCCGAACGTAGGTCGTACCTTCTGCGACCAAGCCCGCGACGACCAGCGAGGCACTCGCGCGAAGGTCGGTGGCCATGACTTCCGCGCCCTCGAGACGGCTGACGCCGCGAACGGTAGCCGTCCGGCCGCTTACCTGAATGTCGGCGCCCATTCGGTTCAGCTCCGACACGTGCATGAAGCGGTTTTCGAAGACCGTCTCGGTGATTCGGCTCGTGCCCTTCGCGAGGCACATCAACATCATGAACTGGGCCTGCATGTCCGTTGGAAAACCCGGGTGTGGCTGGGTGATCACGTCCGCCGGCCGAATCGGCCGTGACGCCACGACACGAATGCCATCGCCCTCGCGCTCCACGCCGACGCCGGCTTCTCGAAGCTTGGCGATGAGAGCCTCCAGTGCCTCGAACCCCACTCCTTCGAGGAGGACGTCGCCGTCGGTCGCGGCCGCAGCAACCATGAACGTCCCCGCTTCAATTCGGTCCGGGATGATCGCGTGGTCGACCGGATGAAGTGAATCCACCCCTTCGATCGAGATCACCGAAGTGCCCGCGCCTT
>JBLYYU010000141.1:0-13893 GCA_048550275.1 Polyangiales bacterium | reverse complement strand
TCGAGAAAGTGTTGGCGATCGTCTCGGAGCAAACCGGGTATCCTTCCGACATGCTCGACCTCGAGCTCGACCTCGAAGCCGACCTCGGAATCGACACCGTCAAGCAGGCTGAAACGTTTGCTGCCGTGCGGGAAGCCTACGAGATCCCGCGCGACGAGAACCTCGAGCTTCGGGAATTTCCAACACTAGAGCACGTCGTTGGCTGGGTGCGGAGCAAGCGACCTGACTTGGCAGTGGAAGCTTCGACGACGACAGACGCGGCAGCGGAAGGCCAAGCGTCCGATGTCGATTCGATCACCAGCAAGGTGCTCGACGTCGTCGCGGAGGTGACGGGCTACCCCACCGACATGCTCGAGCTCGATCTGGACCTCGAAGCCGACCTCGGAATCGACACGGTCAAACAAGCGGAAACCTTTGCGGCCGTGCGTGAAGCGTACGGGATACCGCGGGACGAGAAGCTCGAGCTTCGAGACTTCCCGACACTCAACCATGTGATCGCCTGGGTGAAGAGCTCGGCGCCCGAGGCCGCAGCGCCGGCGGGGTCTCCTTCCTCGTCGTCCGCGACGGAATCCATTGAATCTACGGCCGCCACGGACTCGACAGAGGGTCTTCGGCGCATACCGATCGCTGTGCTCCGACCTCCACTCGGATCTTGCAAACCGACGGGCGTCGATCTCAGCGAGGGAAAGCGTGTAGTCGTGATGGAGGACCGTGGCGGCGTCGCCGCGGCGTTGACGAAGCGCTTGAAGAAGCGCGGCGTGACGGTCCTCCGAATCGAGGGCACGCCGTCGACCGATGAGCTCGAAAGGCAGCTCGAAGCCTGGCTCGGCGAGGGTCCGATTGACGGCGTGTTCTGGCTGCCAGGGCTCGACCGAGAAGACCGCATTTCCAGGCTCGACTCGGAGGCCTGGGCGGAGGCGATTCAACGGCGCGCAAAACTGCTGTTCACGACCATGCGTTCGCTCTACGAGCAGATTTCCGACCGAGGCACGTTCCTCGTTTCCGGAACTCGCTTCGGCGGCAAACATGGGTTCGACGATGACGGTGCGATCGCGCCTCTCGGAGGAGCGGTTGGCGGATTCACCAAGACATTCAAGCGCGAGAAGCCGGATGCAACGGTGAAGGTCGTCGACGCCGAAGCAAGCTGCAAGGCTGCAACCGTAGCGGAGCAGCTCATTGCAGAGACGCTGGCTGATCCGAACGTGTGCGAGGTCGGTTACGTCGGCGACGAACGATGGACGGTCACAGCGTCCTTTGAGCCCGTCCCGAAGGAGCAGCCCATACTGCTCGGCAAGGAGAGCGTGTTCGTCGTCACGGGAGCCGCCGGGTCAATCGTTTCGGCGATCATCGATGACCTCGCCAAGGCGTCGGGCGGCACCTTTCACCTGCTGGACCTCACACCGGAGCCGGATCCGAACGATCCAGACCTCAAACGATTCGCGAGCGACCCTGATGGCCTGCAGCGAGAGCTATTCGAGCGCTTGAAGCGGGATGGGCAAAAGGCGACGCCGGTCGCGGTGCAACGCTTGCTCAGCCAGCTCGAGCGCAAGCACGCCGCGCTTCAAGCCATCGAGTCGGTTCGCAAGGCCGGAGGCGCGGTCCACTATCACTCGGTCAACCTGCTCGACAAAGAAGCGGTCGCTTCCGCAATCGAAACGGTCCGAGAGAAGAGCGGCCGGATCGACGCGCTCGTGCACGCAGCGGGTCTCGAAATCAGCCACTACCTGCCCGACAAGAAGCCGGCGGAGTTCGATCTGGTCTTCGACGTGAAGGCCAACGGCTGGTTCCACCTCCTCTCTGCAATCGGAGACATGCCACTGGGCGCTGCCGTGGTGTTCAGCTCGATCGCTGGGCGGTTTGGAAACGGCGGCCAAACGGACTACAGCGCGGCCAACGAGCTTCTGACCAAGTCCGTGTCGAGCTTCCGCCATTCGCGGCCCGAAACGCGGGGAGTCGCGATCGATTGGACCGCCTGGGCGAGCATCGGCATGGCATCGCGCGGGTCGATTCCAAAGATGATGGAGCTCGCTGGCATCGACATGCTGGAACCCAAAGATGGAATTCCCGTCGTCCGCCACGAGCTCGAAGCCGCAACCCGAGGCGAGATCGTGGTCGGCGGCGCGCTCGGAATACTGATGCACGAATGGGACGAAACGGGTGGCCTCGACCTGAGCAAGGTTGAGGGCGGGACCGGACCGATGAACGCTCGCGTGCTCTCGATGGGCGTTCACAGCGGCCTCCGTGTCGAGTCGACTCTCGACCCGCGCGAGCAACCGTTCCTCTACGATCATCGAATCGGAGGAACGCCCGTGCTGCCTGGCGTGATGGGGCTCGAAGGCTTTGGCGAAATCACGCAGTCTCTGTTTCCGGATTGGAGCGTCAGCTCGATCGAGAATGTCGACTTCCTCGCGCCGTTCAAATTCTACCGCGATGAGCCACGGACGCTCACGCTGGTCGCGCAGTTCCGCGCTGAAGGCGCTGATCTGCTCGCCCAATGCGAGTTGATCGGCACCCGAACGATCATGGGACGGGACGAGACCAAGACTCACTTCAGCGGGACGGTCCGGCTCTCGCGTGCTCGGAGCATAAGGGACAAGTCCGACGCTCCACCGCCCGCGACGGGAGCGACGGTCAAGGACGGCGACATCTACCAGGTCTACTTCCACGGCCCTGCCTACCAGGTGCTCGACACCGCATGGCGTGACAACGGCCTAGTCGTCGGCCTCATGAGAGACCCACTCCCCGAAGATCGGCAGCCTGCCGGGCTTCAAATGGTGACCGAGCCGCGTCTGATAGAGCTCTGTTTCCAAACTGCCGGCATCTGGCAAATCGGTACGACTGGACGAATGGGGCTGCCCCAACACGTCGACGAGGTGACGATGGTTCGGCTGCCGGAGCAGGTCGAGGGTCGTCTACATGCAGTGGTCAGCCCCCGAGAGGGAGGCAAGTCGTTCGACGCGCACGTCGCCGACGAGGCGGGCAACCTCTACGTGGTGCTCCGCGGATACCGGACCGCGGAGCTCCCGGAGGATGTAGACCCAGACAAGCGGGAACCGCTTCGGGCCGCGATGGATTGAGGAACGATGAGCCATCAGAACTTCAAACGAATCGCAATCGTCAACCGCGGCGAGCCTGCCATGCGATTCATCATTGCCGCTCGGGAGTATGGGCTCGAGCACGGCACGGAGTTGCACACGATCGCGCTCTACACGGACCCCGACCGTCGGTCGATGTTCGTCCGCGAAGCGAACGAGGCCTACTCGCTCGGTCCAGCAACTCACGCGACCGAGGGCGGGCAACACAAGTCGAGTTACCTCGATTACGATCGTCTGGAGCGTGCGCTGGTCGAAACCGGCGCCGAAGCGGTCTGGCCGGGCTGGGGCTTCGTTGCCGAGCACGCTGCATTCGCTGACCTCTGCGAGCGGCTCGGGGTCGTGTTCATCGGTCCGACCGGAGACATGATGCGCAAGCTTGGTGACAAGATCACGTCGAAGCAGATCGCCGAGCAAGCGCAGGTTCCGGTCGCACCGTGGAGTGGTGGTGAGGTAGAGTCGCTCGACGACGCACAAACGCACGCGGGACGCCTCGGCTACCCACTAATGGTCAAAGCGACTGCGGGCGGGGGCGGCCGAGGTATTCGCCGAGTTCGAAACGAGTCCGAGCTAGCCGACGCATTCCAGAGCGCGCGCTCCGAAGCCGGTAAGGCGTTCGGGAATGACGCCGTCTTTCTCGAAAGGATGGTCACGGGCGCGCGGCACGTCGAGGTTCAGATCATCGCGGACGAGCACGGCACCTCCTGGGCGCTTGGTGTCCGCGACTGCACGGTTCAACGGCGCAACCAGAAAATCCTAGAGGAAACGCCCTCGCCAGCGTTGACGTCCGAGCAGCAGGCCGAGCTCGAGAAAGCGGCGATTCGCTTGACGCAGGCTATCGGCTATCGAAACGCCGGCACCGTCGAGTTCCTCTATCACCAACCTACGCAGCAGTTCTCGTTCATGGAAGTGAATGCGCGGCTGCAAGTCGAGCACCCGGTTTCGGAGGTGGTGAGCGGCGCAGATTTGGTGAAACTGCAAATCCATGTTGCGCGCGGCGGACGCCTCGAGGAAGCCCCGCCTGAGAAACGCGGGCATGCGATCGAGGCACGCCTAAACGCCGAAGATCCGGAAGACAATTTCGCGCCGTCGCCTGGTACGGTCGAACAGTTGCGGCTGGTGAGCGGACCCGGACTTCGCGTCGACACCGGTATCGCGGAGGGCGACACGATCCCCTCCGAGTTCGACTCGATGATCGCGAAGATCATCGCCCACGGACGTACCCGCGACGAAGCCCTGGCGCGGCTCCGGCGCGCACTCCTCGAGAGCGAGGTCGTCATTCGGGGCGGCACTTCGAACAAGGGGTTCCTTCTCGGGCTGGTCGACCACCCGGCAGTTCGTTCGAGCGAAGTCGATGTGGGCTGGGTCGATCGATTGGTTGCCGAGGGAAAACACCTCCCCGAGGAAGGCGCCGAAGTCGCCCTACTTCAGGCGGCGATCGAAACCTATGGTGCGGAGCTCGGTGTCGAGCGCGCGCAGTTCTACACCTCTGCGGCTCGCGGGCGCCCGAAGGTCGAAGACCGGCATGGGCATCCGATGGAGCTCACCTACGCTGGAAACACCTACGAGTTGACCGTGTTTCGGCTCGGTCCCGATCGCTATCGCGTAGACGTCGACGGCCAACGGATCGAGGTCGTGGTCGAGCGCTTCGAGGGTGCCGAACGGAGGTTGAAACTCGGGAATGAACGCTATCGAATCCAGTCGGTCGACCAGGGTTTGAGCGTTCTGGTTGAAGTGGACGGCGTTCCCCATCGCATTTCGCGCGATCGCGGTGGCCTGGTCCGAGCACCCTCGCCCGCTGTAGTGGTCAGCGTGCTCGTATCCGAGGGGCAGGAGGTCGACGTCGGAGACGGGCTAGTCGTTCTCGAGGCCATGAAGATGGAAATGGTCATCGGCGCCAAATTCGCCGGCAAAGTGCGCGAAGTGATGGTGATGAACAACGTTCAGCTCGCCATTGGCGCGCCCATGCTGCTGATCGAACCGCGCGGCGGTGAGACCAAAGGTTCGGCGAACGAACGACTCGACTTCTCGCGCTTGGCCTCCGCCCGAGACCCGTCGTTGTCGAATTCGCAGCACAACCTCATCGAGCTCCGGCGCCTGATCATGGGGTTCGACGCCGATCGCGTCGAGCTTTCGCGGGAGATGGCCGACGGCGAGATCCTGAGGGCGAGCGTCGCGCCGGAGGATCCCGAACGAATCGCATTCGAGGACGAGACGCTCGAGGTCTTCGTCGATCTCGTTTCACTCTTCAGACGTCACTCGCGGCCCGAGGACGGCACCGAGGAGTTCGGGAAGCACACCACAGAAGAGTACCTATTCACGTTCTTGCGAGACCTGGTCGTTCGTCGCGAAGAGGAGCTGCCAGCCTTCTTCGTCGCGAAGCTCCGGAAAGCGCTCGCACACTACGGAATCGAGGAAATTCGGCGCGATGCGGCGCTGCAGAGCGTACTCTTTCGAATCTGCAAAGGAAATAGGCGGGTCGATGAACAAATCGCGCCCATCTTGAGCCTTCTGCAACACAGGCTCGACCACGTCGGCCTGCTTCGCAGTCAAACCGGCGACGAGTTTCGGGCGATTCTCTCGCGCCTGATCGTCGAAACACAGGATCGTTACCCTGCGATTCACGACCTGGCCAGGGAGCTCCAGTATCACTACTTCGAAAGGCCGATTCAGGAGCAAGTCGCCAGGGATACGTTCGCGAAGGCGGATGGGATTCTGTCCGAGCTGACTGCGGGGTCGAGCGAAGAAGAACGATCGTCGCGAGTTGCCCAGCTAGTCGCCCTACCTCATCCGCTCAAGGGACACCTGTCGCGGAAGCTGGCTGGCGCCAACCGCGAAGAACGCCAGGTCATGCTCGAAGCGCTGGCGCGCCGGTACTACAAAATGTGCGACTTGAGGGACTTCGAAATCGTGGCCGACGGCGATTTCGAGGTTTCCAGGTGCTGGTACGAGTACGAGCAGAAAAGGATTCACCTCATCGCGATGCATGTCGACGGCAAGGTTCTTTCCGAAGCTATCGCGACGGCGAAGCGCCACGTGGACGCGGTTCCTCGAGGCGACGATGTGGTCGTCGACTTCTACGTCCTACACGGAGACAAGCTCGAAAGCCCCGACAAGACTTCCGATGGGCTGAAGGGCTTGCTCGAGTCAGCCGGATTCGAGCGGCCTGTCCGGCGTGTAATTGTTTCCGCAACGGGGAGCGAAACGGACCTTGGCGCCAACGAGCTCCAGGCATTCACCTTCCGAATGCAGGACGGACGAGTTCGAGAAGAGCTGATCTACCGGGGTATGCACCCGATGCTGAGCAAACGGCTCTTCCTGTGGCGGCTCAAGGACCTGGACACCGAGCGCGTGGAGTCGGCCGAAGACGTCAACTTGTACCGCGTAACGGGCAAGGACGAGCGTCTCATCTGTCTCGCTGAAGTCCGCGATCTGACCCCGGTCCGCAACGGGTCAGGCCGGGTGGTCGCTCTGCCAAGCCTCGAACGAACGCTCTCGAAATGCCTCGTCGCGATTCGACGGGAGCAAAGCACGAGGCCTTCTCGCAAACGCTACCAATGGAACCGGGTGCACCTGTTCCTCTGGCCGCCTCTGGACATGAGCCAGGAAGAGATCAACGGCATCATTCACAAGCTCGCGCCCGAAACGACCGGGCTGGGCCTCGAACGGATCGTCGTTCAGGGGGACATTCGCAACCCCTCGACCGGCAAGCTCGAGCAGAAACTGCTGGACGTGTCCAATCGCGGTCGCCGGGGGCTGCGTATCAGGCTCCGCGACTTGCCGACACAACCCATGCGACCACGCAGCGCATACGAACAGACCGTCGTTCGCTTGCGGCAGCGCGGCCTGACTCACCCGTACGAGATCATCGCCATGCTCACACCCAGCGAGGACAGCGACGTTCAGTCGGATTTTCCACGCGGCCATTTCAAAGAGCTCGACTTCGACGATCGCGGCGAGCTCAGTCCGGTCGAGCGCCCACCCGGAACCAACAGCGCAAACATCATCGTCGGGCTCCTGACGAGCTACACGGATAAACACCCGGAGGGGATGACACGCGTCGCGCTCTTTGGAGACCCGAGTCGAGGTATGGGCGCACTCGCAGAGCCGGAGTGCCGGATCATCATGGCCGCGCTCGACCTCGCCGAGGCGATGCGCGTGCCCGTCGAATGGTACGCCGTGTCCGCAGGCGCGAAGATCTCGATGGAAAGCGGCACTGAAAACATGGACTGGATCGCCGACGTCCTGCGGCGCTTGGTCGAGTTCACTCAGGCAGGCTTCGAGGTCAACGTCGTGGTCTGCGGCATCAACGTGGGCGCGCAACCGTACTGGAACGCCGAAGCGACGATGCTCATGCACACCAAGGGAATCTTGGTGATGTGCCCCGACAGCGCGATGGTCCTCACCGGCAAGCAGGCCCTCGACTACTCGGGGGGCGTCTCGGCAGACGACAACTCGGGGATCGGCGGGTACGATCGAATTATGGGGCCGAATGGGCAGGCGCAGTACGCGGCACGCGATCTCGCAGATGCATGCCACATTCTACTTCGTCACTACGAGCACACCTACGTGATGCCCGGCGAACGCTTCCCGCGCCGAGCGGCATCTTCCGATTCGGTCAACCGTGATGTCTGCGACTCACCGCACGGCCACGTCGGTGCCTCGACATTTTCGACCGTGGGCGAAGTGTTCAATCCGGAGACGAACCCCGGGCGCAAACGGCCGTTCGACATTCGCAAGGTCATGCGTGCAGCGACCGATCAGGACCACGAGGTGCTCGAACGATGGTACGGCATGCGCGACGCCGAGACCGCGGTCGTCTGGGACGCCCATATCGGTGGCTATCCCGTTTGCCTGATCGGGCTCGAGTCGCAACCGCTGTCACGGCTCGGCTTCGTGCCGGCCGACGGTCCGACCGGCTGGACGGCCGGGACTCTCTTTCCGATGTCCTCGAAGAAGGTGGCACGCGCAATCAACGCCGCGAGCAACAACAGGCCGGTCGTCGTTCTAGCCAATCTGTCCGGCTTCGACGGCTCGCCCGAATCGCTGCGCTTGCTTCAACTCGAGTACGGCGCCGAGATCGGGCGCGCGGTCGTCAATTTCGAGGGCCCGATGGTGTTCTTGGTGATCTCACGGTACCACGGCGGCGCGTTCGTCGTCTTCTCGAGCAAGCTCAACCCTTCGCTCGAAGTCTCGGCCCTCGAAGACACGTATGCGTCGGTCATTGGAGGGGCGCCCGCCGCCGCGGTGGTGTTCGCTGGATCGGTTCGGAAGCGAACGTTGTCGGACGAGCGCATCATCGCGCTCCAACAAAGGCTCGACCAGGCCGAAGGCGCCGAACGCGTGGCGCTGCGCGACCGGCTGACGAAGATGAAGAAGGTGGTCCACTCGGAGAAGCTCCGCGAAGTCGCTGAAGAGTTTGATGGCATCCACAGTGTGCACCGGGCGCTGGCGGTCGGCTCGGTTCACAAGATCATCCCAGCCAGCGCACTTCGACCCTATCTGATCGACGCCGTCGAACGCGGCATTCAGCGCGAGCAATCGAAGGGATGACGCTCCGCTGGCTTCTCCTGGGCGCCTCGGAGCTACCGAACACAGACGACTGGCTCAGCGTCGAGGAGCGGACGGTTCTAAGCGGGCTGACGTTCCCGAAGCGGCGGTCGGAATGGGCGCTTGGGCGATGCGCGGCCAAGCGCGCCTTGCGCTCAGTCGTGGGCGCCGAGCGACTGGCGCAGATCGAGATCGTCGCCGCAAAGGACGGGGCACCGGAGGTCTTCGTCGATCGGCGCCGGAGGGAGATCGGGATCTCGATCAGCCACCGAGAGGGCGTAGCGGCTTGCGTGGTCGACGAGGGCGGTCCAGTCGGTTGTGACCTCGAAGCGATCGAGTCTCGAACCTCGCGCTTCGTGAACGACTTCTTCACCGAAACTGAGCGCCTGACCACGAGTGAAACGCCGGGCACCTTTCACGAACGCCACGTCGCGCTCATCTGGAGCGCCAAGGAAAGCGCGCTCAAGTTCCTTCGGGTCGGGCTGCGCCGAGACACTCGAAGTGTCGAGGTTCGGGTCGACAACCCCTTGTCGGGCGCCCCGAGTTGGGGAGGCCTCCAAGCGACCGTCCAACCAGAAGGGCGCACGCTGCACGGCTGGTGGCGCCAGGCTGAGAATTTGGTCTTCACGGTGATTGCAGGCGCGGGCGCGAGCATCGACGAAAGCAGCGAAAACCAATGAATTGATAGCCTTTCCCATCTGCTTAATCCGAATCGGACGCGCCGGCGTAGGCCCCGATGAAGGCGGAGTGGAACCGCCGACGGAGATGGAGAGAGCGATGGAAAACGAAGAACGGCGCTTGTTGGGTTTGGTTTTGGCGATGGTCTTGCTCGTGACCGGTCAGGGTTGCGGTTCGGCCGCCATGAACGGCGAGCAGGGCAACGAGCTCGACAATCCGAACGGAGAGTTGGCGAATCCCGATACCGATCCGGAGCCAGAACCCGAGCCAGACGCCGAAGCCGAGCTTGCGCCCGTCACTAACCTTCAAGCGGAGCTGGTGATGCTGTGCGGCTATCAGGGACCGCTCCTCTGGGGGACTTCAGAGAACGACATGTTCATGGCTGGCGAGGACGGATTACTCGCGCATTTCGATGGGGCGCGTTGGGCGCCCTTCGATCTCGGCAGCAACTACTCCTACCGAGATTTCAGCGCGCTCATCGGCTTCTCATCGACTGACGTGTTCGCCGGCAACAGCAACGGCGACTTGTTGCACTACGACGGCGAGACCTGGACGGAGGTCGAAGTTCCGAACGTCAACTCGATCGATGACCTCTGGGGAACCTCGGCGAACGATCTTTATGCAATCTATCGATCGCGGGTCATGCACTTCGACGGTGCGGAGTGGAGCACCGTCGACACCGGACTGCCCACGGACGTACGCTGGCTCGCCATCTCGGGCAGCGGTTCCGATCATGTGGTCCTGGTTGGCTTCGAACCCCAAGCTCCGTACGCGCCGCGTTTCGCGCACTTCGATGGAAGCGACTGGGAGGAGCACGAAGTTCCCACCACCGACCGACTCGTCGATGTCTGGAGCGCGGGCCCGTCTGCCACCTTCGCCATCGGGCAGAGCGGCTCCATCCTCCGCTTCGACGGCCAGGAGCTCACTGCGATGCAGGGCACGAACGGGCAGGCACTTCAAAGCATCTGGGGGACCTCAGCAACGGAGGTCTTCGTCGCCGGCGAGGGGAGCATTCGACGCTTCGACGGTAGTACCTGGAGCAGCATGGTTTCGCCGTCGAATCCCGACGTTGGCTTCCCCCAACGGTTCCGGTCCTTGTTCGGTTTCGGCGGCAATCGCTTGTTCGCTAGCGGAAAAGGACTGCACTTCTTCGATGGCGAATCCTGGGAGGTGCGGCTTTCGCACTCGTCCAGCATCAACAAGATCTGGGCGACGAGCCCTGAAGACGTGCTCTTCGTCGGCTCGGCCACCCATCGTTACGACGGATTCACTGTGGAACCCGAAGACTTCGGAGGATTCGAACAGCCGAATCTTCGCGCTGCCTGGGGCACGAAGGAGCGAACCTACGCGGCTGGTGGCGGCGGTGAAATGTTCGTCTACGACGGCGAGAACTGGGCCCGCATGACCAGCAACACCAGCACCACCTTCTTCGACATCACGGGCACATCCGAAGACGACGTGTTCGCAGTGGGCTACAACGGCGTCATCGTGCACTTCAACGGCGCGGCCTGGGGCGGCATGATCAGTGGCACCGACGCTCACCTGCGGGGCGTCTGGGCCGCGGCTCCGGACGACGTCTACGCCGTTGGCTACGAGGGGACTATCCTGCACTACGACGGCAACGAATGGGCGACTCTGTTCGGCAACGAGGAGCTCTACTACTGGCACGTCACCGGCTTCGACTCGGAGCACATCGTCGCGCCCCATCCAGGCGGCGTGCACTTCGGAGACGGGGTGTCTTGGCGATCGGAGCAACCCGAGTTCGAAGACGCGCACAATCTCATCGAGGCGGTTCACGGTACCTCACCGGACAACATGTTCGCCGTAGGCTATGGCGGCTTGAGCCACTACGACGGCGAAACCTGGACACACGTCAGCGCTCTTCGCCCTGGCGGCTCACAAGCGGTCTTCGCAGTTGGCCCGAGAGACGTCTACATGTCCGGGAGACAAGGCGTTCTCCGCTTCACCGTTCCCTCTCCCTAGTTCGCACACTCTCTCTCCACCCGCCGGGATCCGTGCTTGCGCGGGTCCCGGCACTTCTGTTGGCTCAGGGCTTACCGAACCAGTCGCGAAGGCGGCTCAGAACACCGCCCTTCTCTTTTGCGATCTGCTTTTGGATCTTCCCAAGCGTGCGCGACGAGGTTTCGAGCGGATCAAAGCTCGATGCAAGCGCAGCGATCGAGTCTTGGAAGTCCCTCACGACCTCGGCGAGACTCGGGTCCGCCGCGAGGAGCGCCTCGAGCTCCTTTTCATCTTCCTCGGACGCTGCGCCCGCTGCATGGAGCGCCGCCAGGAGCTCCGCTCTTTCTTGCTGTTCGTTCATGACTTCATCGCCCGGTGAATGATAGGGAGCACAGCGCGGAGCTCGCGCATGCCGGCGAGGATTCGGGACTTCACCGTGCCCACCGGAAGCTTGAGCTTCTCGGCAATCTGGCCGTGAGACATTCCTTGAAAGTACGAGAGCTCGAGCACGGCGCGCTGTTCGGCACTCAGCCGCTGGAACGCTTGTCGAAGGGCTTGATGCCAGCGCGTGGACGACGCCATCACGTCCGGTCGCTTGCGCTCGGTCACCAGGGCGTCACCTTCGCTGAACTCGAACTGTCGGTCGCCGTGACGGCGTTTGCGCGCCCTCAGGGCGTCCAGCGCCCGACTTCGAGCAACCGTCACGACCCAGGCGATGACGCTTCCCCGCTTGCAGTCGAACTGGCCGGCGCGACGCCAGAGCTCGACGAACACGTCTTGCAGAAGCTCTTCGGCCTCGGCGGGCGAGCCGAGCATCTTGGTCAGTAGTGCGAGCACGGTGCTGGAATACTGGGTGTAGAAAGCACTCAGCGCCGTCCCCGAATCGCCGCCGGCCATCGCTGCTACTAGATCTTCGGGGTCCTTTGGTCGGGCTTCGGGCATCATGGATCCGTAAATGCAGGTACCGCTTGGATCGTCCCGAGGCTTCCAAATTCCTCGTCCAACTGACGGTGCAGCTTGATCTCCTCGCCGACAGTATCCCACCAATCGGCCGCCTGCTGCTGTGTCCATGGTTCGATGGGAAGGGCTCGAAGCCGTTCGGCGACTTCGAGGCCCGAAGCCGGCCTATCGTCGGCCTTCTTCTCGAGACATTCCATGATGATGCGCTCGAGCTCAGGGTTGAGGTCACGCTCCCCGCTCGACGACGGGGCCTCCGGGATCGCGCTCAGGTGCTGCGCGCAGATCTCGATGGCGTTGGTCCCTTCGAAGACGAAGCGTCCCGCAAGCAGGAAGTAGCCTACGGCGCCCAGGGCGTACAAGTCCGAGCGCGCGTCGATTGAGGGCGGGTCGAGGATCTGTTCGGGGCTCATGAACCGTGGCGTCCCGATGATCGCCTCTGTCCAAGTCTTGGTAGCGTCGACATCGGACTTCACATTCTTCACCAGGCCGAAATCGAGCACTTTCGTGACGTCGTGCGCTCCACCTTGTTGGGTCAACATGATGTTGTTGGGCTTGATGTCCCGGTGAACCAGTCCCATCGAATGCGCTTCGTGGAGCGCCATCGCGCACTGCCGCAGAATGTGAATAGCCCGCGACTCCGGCATCGGGCCCTCCGTGCGGATGACATCCACCAGGGTCACCCCCTCGAGGAGCTCCATGGCGTAGTAGAACGTTCCTTCGTCGGTGCGACCATAGTCGTAGATCGTGACCGTGTTCGGGTGCCGCAGCTTCGCGGTCATCTGGACTTCCCTACGGAAGCGATCGACGTCTTCGGGTGCGTTGAGCTCGGGGCTCAGAAGCTTGATCGCCGTGGGGCGCTTCAGCATCCCATGCTGCGCGCGATACACCGTGCCCATCCCGCCTTCGCCAAGCTTTTCTTCGACGATGTATTGGCCGAGCTTTTTCGCTTGGTCCACGTCCTTACGCAGGCCGTAGATGACGCGCGTCGCCCAGGCTGCGAGCAAGGTCGTGAGCGCCCAAGCGAACCCGATTTGAATCGACTGGCTGCGCGCAAGGATGCTCTCGTCTTCGATCTTGCGGAAGAAGCCGTGACCGTTCCAAACCTCCAAATCGACGGTTAGGAAGTTGAAATACACGGAAACGACGAGCGCGATGCCGATCGCAAACCCTAGCGCGGCGGTGTGCCTTGCCGTGCTAGGGACGAAGATCGCTCGCGCGATTAGACCAAAGGAAAGCGCGTAGGCCGTCGTGGTTGCGGCACCGGCAGCGGCGGGAAGATAGGCGCCCATCACGACGAGGCCGATGCTCGCTAGGACGAGCCCGACACCTTCGACGATTTGAATCGTCAAAGTTTGGAGGGGGCGGCCGCGACAGATCAGCCAGACGCAGGCGACCGGGAAGAAAGCCGCGACGTGCGCCCAGAAGGATGGGTGCCGAAGCTCGCCATCGAGGTAGCCGAACGCGGCGGCCAGGATGAGCCGACTGACCAAACCGAGGAAGAGAATCAACGCGACGGCAAAACCAAACGCGGCAACACGGCGCTGCAAGAACTCGCGGCTATCCGTGGTTTGGCCTACTCCGGTGCTCACACAACCTCTGTGCCATATTGCGATGGGCCAGGCGTTTCGCCAAGCAATTACGGCAAGTCGGG
>JBLYYU010000140.1:0-7123 GCA_048550275.1 Polyangiales bacterium | reverse complement strand
CCTGATCGCCTCTCACGAAGCACTCGTCGTCAGGCAGAAGATTCGCCGTAATTTGAAGGCCGTTGTCGGGAAAGCGGTTGCAGCCTGCAACCGTGACCGCCAGCGCCATAGCAATGAGGATAATCCGACTCATAAATCCCCTCCAGAGGGTGCCCTCATGGTATCGAGCCTAGGTCCCTGCCGCCAAATTTCCGGTGCTCAGGACTGATCGAGAGCGGCTCGAACCTGGTCGAGGCCCAGGAGCTCGATTTCGGTTTGCCCCGGCAGCCTGGGGATCACGAAGTGTATTTTGTCCGCGCGGCGCTTCTTGTCGGAACCGATGAAGCCTAGCGCACGGCTGTTCAGTCTTTCGTCGAGGTCGGTGGGAAGCCCGAGCTTGCCGAGGAGCCGAGTGAGCCGCTCGGTTTCTTCTCGCCGGCCGCGTCCGAGCCCCGCGGCAACCCGCATGGCAGCGATCATGCCCAGTGCGACGCCCTCCCCGTGCCGGATGCCCCGGTAGTCGCTGGCGGCCTCGAGGCCGTGCCCCACGGTGTGACCCAGGTTCAACAGCATCCGTCTCCCGGATTCGCGTTCGTCCTCGTGGACGATTCGGGATTTCAGGGTGATCGACATCCGCACCGCCCGAATGGTGGCGTCGGCGTCGCCCGCCATGAGCGCTTCCGCGTCGCCCTCGAGCTGCGCCACCGACTCCTCCGAATCGAGCCAGGCGCTTTTCACGACCTCCGCCAGGCCCGCGATCCGCTCTTCGCTCGGCAGAGTCGAGAGGGTCTCGACATCGCAAAGCACGAACTTCGGCTGGTAGAAGGTACCGACGAGATTCTTGCCCCGCGGTCGGTTGAAGCCGGTCTTGCCGCCCACAGAGCTGTCGACCATGGCAAGCAAGGTCGTCGGGATCTGTCCTAAGGCCACTCCACGCAAGAGAGTCGAAGCGGCGAAGCCGGTCAGGTCACCGATGACACCGCCGCCGACGCCAACGATGATCGCGCGCCGATCGACTTCGGCCTCGAGGGCCGTATCCCAAATTTGCTCGACGCTTTGGACGTTCTTGTGCGCTTCGTCGCCCGGGAGCTTGATCTTGATTGGAGGTTTGCCTGCCGAAGTCAGATCGTGAGCGGCCTCTCCGGGCCAGGGGCGTTCGTCATCGCCGTCGAACACGAGAATGGCGTCACCCGCCGAGCTCTCGACTGCGCGCGCGCCGACACGGTGCCGGACGCCTTGCCCGACCTCGACGCGATACGTGCGCAAACCAAGCGGAACGACAATCGGCGCCAAGTTGCGAGCTGCCAGTACCTGGTTGGCGACCTCGTCGACATCGAGCTTCCCGGTGTCGATGACAGCGTGCGCTTCGGCGTAGGCGCCTGCCCTCGCGCTGACGATACGCGCAAGGTCGGCTTCTGGGTCGGCGCCAAGCAACGGGCGGCCGCTAGGTCCACCGACCCGCTTGGCCAGAACCGAAGGGTTGGCTGTGAGCGTCACGAGAATGCCGTCTCGAAGGAGCTTCTGCCTCGTGTCATCCGAGACCACGGCTCCACCGCCGAGGGAAACCACACCTACATCGCCAGGCAGCCCTCGCAGCGCGTCTTTCTCCAAGGCACGAAACGCCGCTTCGCCACGTTCTCTGAAGATTTCAGTGACCGAGCGCCCGCTGATTCGCTCGACCTCCGAGTCCAAATCGAGCGCACGGGTGCCGAGTTTCGCGGCGACCGCGTTGGCCACCGTCGACTTCCCTGCCCCCATGGGCCCTGACAAATACACACGCACGAACGGAAGCATACGAGGCAGCCCGCGTGCAGTCACGGTCTCAAAGCGGTCGCGGCATTCTGGGCGCCCCCCCCTGAGATTATTCGGGAAGCGCGAGCGCCCTGTTCACGATCCTCGGGGTGAGGAAGATGAGGAGCTCGTTTCGATCCTCTCGGAACCGGCGGCGCTTGAAGAACACACCGAGAACCGGAATGTCTCCGAAGAACGGCACCTGGTCGACGTTGCGGCCGGTGTTCCGGGTGTAGATTCCGCCGATGACCGCAGTGTCGCCGTCGTCGACGAGGAGCTGAGTGACCGCCTCGCGCTCGAGAATCGTCGGGTCGCCATTTGCACCCACTCGACCGAAGTCCGGCTCATTTCGCGTGATCCTCACGTCCATGGCGACCGACCCGTCGCTGGTCACGTGCGGTGTGACGTTCAGCTCGAGCTTTGCCTCCTGGAAGGCCGTGTTGACGCCCTGAGCGCTGACCTGTGAGAAGGGAATCAAGGTGCCCTGCGAGATCGACGCCTCGTTGTTGTCGAGGGTCAGGATTCGCGGAGAGCTGATGATTCGAACCGAGCCAGCCGCTTCCGCGGCGCTCAAACGGACGTTCAGGTTCACGGCACCGCTCAGGCTGCCCATGGTCAAACCGAGCGCGCCACCGGCGCCGCTACCCGTAACGGCAGGCAAGTTGACTGCGAAATTCGGGTTGGTGACGTTGTTGCCGAAAGGCGAGAGACCGTTCGTCGGACCGTCCTGCGTCGGGACGCCGCCCGCGATTCCGAGATCGGATGGAAAACGAAGGCCGGTTGGGTTGCCGGTTGCGCTGCTCATGACCGCGCTACCACCCCACTGAATACCGACGTCACGCGAGTACGTGCTGCTCGCCTCGACGATTCGAGACTCGATCAAAACCTGAGGGGTCTGCGTGTCGAGGCTCCGAACCAGGTCTTCGACGTCGTCGAGTTGACCCACGATATCGCGGACGATCAGCATGTTGGTGCGCGTGTCGACCGACACGGTGCCACGCTCTGTGAGGAGCTCGCGGACTCGAGGCTGAAGCTCGTTGGCGGTTGCGTAGCTGACTGGCACCAGACGGGTCTCGAGTGGAGCGAGGGCCTGCTGCTGCTTCTGGCGAGCGATGGCCGCCTCGCGCTCCTGCTCGAGCTGGGCAAGCGGCGCGACACGGAGCAAGTTCCCCTGCCGCACCATGCCAAGAGCCTTCGCTTGCAGCACGACGTCGAGTGCCTGGTCCCAAGGTACGTCGCGCATGCGAATGGTGACCGAGCCACCGACGTTGTCGGCGGTCACGACGTTCACTCCGCCCACCTCGGAAAGCAGACGCAGGATGTTGTGGATGTCCGCGTCCTTGAAGTCTAGATCGATGCGCCGGCCGGAGTAGCGTCTGTTGCCTTTGCCACCGGCCTGTGCGGGCATCTTGCTGAGGAACCCGGCGACCTCGGGGCCGTCGATCTCTGCGGCGTAGTCCTCTTCACGCGCAATTGTCCGGGTATGCGGCCGGTTGTCCACCTTGGTAGGCGAAAACATCCAGACGATATGATCGCCAGAACGAATCGCGGTGCCCGCCGAACCTTCGGAGCCATGAACCTCGATGATCGCACGGTCGCCCCTCTGCTCGAGCTCGACCGAGCCGATCAGGGAGCCACGAGGGGCTTCGATGCGCCGCTTCGCGCTGTCGTCAATTCGAGCGCCCAGCACTTCGAGACGAGGCGCCGAGCCTGAGCGAGTCGAGACGCGAAACTCCGGATCACCGGCGAGCGAAATCAATACACGATCGCGACCGTCTTTTTGTTCGAGGCGCACGCCCTCGACCATTGGCCCGCGAGCCTTCGCCGCTTTCTTCGGCGCAGTCGCCGTCGGGCCCTCACCCCGTCGGAGCTTCACCGAGATACCACGGTCAGTGGCGCGCGCGCGATACGTCGCTTTCGCGGTGAGCGTGAGCTCGATGCGAGCGCCGCGTGCGGTGTTGCTTGCGACCGTACGCGCAACCAGCGAGCTGCTTCCGCTCGTCTTGATTCCGCCCGAGGGCAAGCTCGCGTCGTCGACGTCGATGACGATCAGCCGACCGTCATCTCGCGTACGAACCGAATACTTCGGATCGTCGAACGCACCCGTGATCGAGACGTTCGCTTCGTCTCGCTCTCCGTTGATTTGAACACTGTCGATTTTTGGCCCTGCCGCCTGAGTCGTGTTGACCCATGCGAAAGTTGCCCCAACGGCGATTGCAAGACCCCAATGAATACGCATTCCTGACTCCTCTGCCAGCTACGATTAATCATCGAACGCCAGCAAGGGCTGGGGCAAGAAAACGGCGGAATTTCTTTGCGAATTGTTTTCGCGGATCAGGGCGTCGCGAACTGCTGCGCCTCGCCACCTTCGTGTAGCGGCATCACGCGCGTCAACGGCGGCTTGTCGGGCGCGGTCGGATCTTCGCGCGTTAGCACGACCGAACCTGCACGGATGCGATCCACACGCCAGTTCAGTGTGACTGGCATACCCTCTGAACCCCCGGTCTGTACCACTTCGGGACGACCGATGTAATCACCCCGCCGAACCACGTGTCCGACCTTCGAGGTGTCCGTTAGCATTGCGCGAGGCGTCTCGATGCCGGTCACGATGGCGATGAGGCTCATTTCGTCCAAGCTCGTGCTCGGCAAGAGGACACGTCGCTGGGCCGGGGAGGCAGACTGAGCCTTGAACGCCTGCGCGTACGAGCGGAAGGGATCACGGCTCTGGATGTCGAGCTCCGCGAAGTCGTCATCGGTGTACACGATAGGGCCGGAGTCTTCTTCGGGTGGCGCGCTCGCCGGTGCGCTGCTCTCAGAGTCCGAGCTGCCTTTCTTAGCGTCTCCGCCGAGCCCGAAGCCCGTTGCCTCTTCTTCGTCATCGCCGCCACAGCCCGCCATCGCGACGGCGGCGGCAAGAACGAAAGTGGCCAGAAATGGAATCTTGGAGCTCATGGCAGCTTACTTCTTCCCTGAGTCCGACGGGCGCCGGAACGTGGTCGCGCGGACGTCGACGTCGATGAGCATTTCCCCGGACGCCAGCAACTGCGGCTGCGTCATCCGAATGTTTTCGAGGCTGATGGCTCGGTCCAGCTTGCTCACGTTGTAGAAGAATTTCCCCATTTGGTGGAAGCGGCCCGTGAGCGCGAGAACGACGGGTATCTTCGAGTAGAGCTCCTGGTGAACCTCGGGCCGGGGCTCGACCAGGCGAATCGTGAGCCCGCTGAGCTCCGCCACCCGGTTCAAGTCCTGGAGGAACGCGGCGATTTCGGCGTCCTCGGGAAGGATTCGGCGGTTCTGCCGATCCTCGACCTCGCGATTGGCCAGTTCCTGAGTGAGCTCGAGGTACTGTTTCTCCCGGCGCTCAGCGTCGCGAATCTGTTCTTCGAGCTGCTTCTGCTGGGCGTGGGCGTTCTTCACGCTGCTCGAGATGCTGCTGTACACCAATGAATAGTAGGCGATGCCAAGGAGGGCGAGCACGGCAACCAGCCCCAGCGCTTTGCCCCAAGCTGGAATCCCAATGAAGGTATCTTCGAGATTGGCCATCAGTATTTCACCTTGCAGGTAATGTCGAAGCCAACCATCTGGAGGCCGCTGGCGGGATCGTTCGAAGCGTGCGTTCGCTGGAGCGTCACGCCCTCATAGATCTCGCTAAGCGTCAAACGACGCAAGAACTCGGCAACATCTTCGTTCGAGCGGCCCATCCCGATGATCTTGCACTCGCGCTCGATTTCTTCGAAGCGAGTGATCCAGAGCCGGCGCACGTCCCACGATTCATTGAAGCCCGCGAGCGGGTTTTCCTGACGCATCCGCTCGAGCTCCGCCGGATTGATGGAAGGTCCACCTGGGCTGCTCAAGACCTTGGAAAGCTCCATGATTGCCCGTGTGGGCCCCCGACGCGCGCGTTCGAGATCTTGGACCACTCTTTCGAGCTTGCGGCTCTTCTCGAGCCGCCCTTCGACGTCCGACAGCCCTTTGGTCTTGCTCTTGAGCTCGTCGCGGCGCGCCTCGAGCGTCTTGTTCTCCTGGGCGATGACATCCATCTCGCCGCTCTGCGAGAAGTAGAGAACGCCGAGAACGACTAGCCAGATGGCGATCGCCCCTGCGTAAACCGCGCCCCAGGTGCCGAGGCTCAGGTCGCCAGAAGGCATTGGCGAAGCCGCGATTCTTCTGGCGCGCTTCTTCTTGTCGGTCGGTAGCAGGTTGATGCGAATCATTAGTTACGCTCCCGCTCTCTGCGCAGCGCCAGGCCGATACTGACCACGGCTTGCGACGCCCTACCTTGCAGATCTGCAACGGCCTTTTCATCCACGTCGGCCACTCTTGTCGGGTCGAGCGCTTCGACCGGCACCTGCGCGCGGCTCTGCAGGGTATCGAGGAGCGACTGGATGTTCGCCGTGCCGCCTGAGAGGCAGATTCGATTCAGGGCGCGATCCCCGCTCGTCGCCAAATAGAAGTCGAGCGAACGCTGAATCTCGCCGGCGAGCTGCTCCACGGCTTGATTTACGATTTCCGGGACCTCACGCGGAACGATGCCGCGCCCTTCCCCGCCGCACTTGTAGGACTCGGCCTCGTCCCGGCCGATCCCCAGCTGACGCTGAATCTCTTCGGTGATCGAGTTTCCGCCGTTGGCGATGTCGCGTGTGAACGCGGTCGTCCCGTCCGCCAGAATGTTCACTGTCGTGGTCGATGCGCCGCAGTGCACCAAGACCGTGGTCTCGTCCTGACTTGCCTCGCCGTACCCTGCCTCGAATACGTTTTGGATGGTGAATGCATCGAGATCGACGACCATTGGACGAAGTCGAGCTTCCATCGCTAGGTTTGTGAGATCCGTGATCTCTTCCTTCTTTGCAGCGACCAGCAGGACATCCATCTGCCCGTGATCGGCGCGCTCGTGGAGCACCTCGTAGTCGACGTGGACTTCCTCGAGATCGAAGGGAATATGCTGTTCCGCTTCCCAGGTGATCTGCTCTTGAAGCTCCGCGGCCGTCATCAGCGGCATCGCGATCTTCTTGATGATCACGCTGTGTCCGCTGGCTCGGAGCGCGACATTCCGTCGTTTGGACCGCGCGAAGAGCTTCTCGAGCCCCTCGACGACGGCGCCCGAGTTGATGATATGACCATCGACGATGGTTTCGGCGGGCAGAGGGTGATAGCCGAATCTCGTGATGACTCGTGCCCCCCGGCGCCCCTCTTTGATTTCACAAACCTTAATCGCGCTCGAACCGATGTCGACGCCGATTAAGTTCTTCCCCTCAGACGCCATGAAGGCACGCTACTCCTCCTCGCCGAACACACGCACCCTGTCGGCGAGCCTCAGACCCAAAGCTTCGAGAATCTTTCGTTTTGTGTCCAT
>JBLYYU010000139.1:0-4980 GCA_048550275.1 Polyangiales bacterium | reverse complement strand
TGCGTGGCCCCAGGCCCCAAGTCCCTCCGGCCACCTTTGCAAGCCGACCCGTCCGCAGGGTACCCATATCGCGCTTTTTTCCGAGCCGCGTCCATCCGCGCCCCGATCGTTAAACGAAAAAGCCGGAGCACGAATGCTCCGGCCTTCTCAGTAGTGAACCAGGGCTCGCTTAGAAGCCCATGCCGCCCATGCCGCCGCCGTGGTCGTGACCACCACCCGGCATCGGGGCTTCTTCCTTCGGAAGCTCGGCGATGAGCGCCTCGGTGGTGAGCATCAGGCCCGCAACCGATGAGGCGTTCTGGAGCGCGCTGCGAACGACCTTGGTCGGGTCGATGACGCCGGCCTTCACGAGGTCGGTGTACTCCTCGGTCGCAGCGTTGAAGCCAAAGGCTCCCTTGCCGTTGCGAACCTCGTTCACGACGATCGAGCCCTCGAGACCCGCATTGCCAGCGATCTGGCGAAGCGGCTCTTCGATGGCGCGAAGAAGGATGGCGGTGCCGACCTTCTGTTCGTCGCTCACATCGAGCTTCTCGAGCGCCTTCTGCGCGCGAACCAGCGCAACGCCGCCGCCGGGGACGATGCCCTCTTCGACAGCTGCACGCGTGGCGTGGAGCGCATCTTCGACGCGCGCCTTCGTTTCCTTCATCTCGACCTCGGTGGCTGCGCCAACCTTGATCACGGCAACGCCACCGACGAGCTTCGCGAGTCGCTCCTTGAGCTTTTCACGATCGTAGTCGCTGCTGGTCTCGTCGATCTGCTTGCGGATCGTCTCGATACGGCCGGTGATGTCCTTCTTCTTGCCAGCGCCGTCGACAATGGTGGTGTTCTCCTTGTCGATGGTGACTCGCTTGGCGCGACCAAGGTCGTTCAGCGTGACGTTCTCGAGCTTGATGCCGAGGTCCTCGCTCACGACGGTGCCACCGGTGAGGATGGCGATGTCCTGAAGCATGGACTTGCGGCGGTCGCCGAAGCCGGGCGCCTTGACGGAAGCCGTCTGCAGCGTGCCACGAAGCTTGTTGACGACGAGCGTGGCAAGCGCCTCGCCCTCGACGTCCTCGGCGATGATGATGAGGGGCTTCTGCTGACGGGCAATCGCCTCGAGAACCGGCAGAAGGTCCTTCATGTTCGAGATCTTCTTCTCGACGATGAGAATGTAGGGATCTTCGATCTCGGCGACCATGCGCTCCGAATCGGTCACGAAGTAGGGCGACAGGTAGCCGCGGTCGAACTGCATACCCTCGACGACATCGAGCTCCGTCTCGAGACCCTTGGCCTCTTCGACAGTGATGACGCCTTCCTTGCCGACCTTCTCCATCGCGTCAGCGATGATCTCGCCAATGATGGGATCGCCGTTGGCGCTGATTGTGCCGACCTGCGCGATCTCTTTCGGGTCCTTGGTGGCCTTCGAGAGCGAATGCAGCTGCTCGACGACAACCTTGACGCCGGTGTCGATGCCGCGCTTGATCTCCATCGGGTTGTGACCCGCGGCGACCATCTTGGTGCCTTCGCGGATGATCGCCTGAGCGAGCACTGTCGCGGTGGTGGTGCCATCGCCCGCGACGTCGGAGGTCTTCGAAGCAACCTCGCGGACCATCTGGGCGCCCATGTTCTCGAACTTGTCGGCAAGCTCGATTTCCTTGGCCACCGTTACACCGTCCTTGGTGACGGTCGGTGCGCCAAAGCTCTTCTCGATCACGACGTTGCGGCCCTTGGGACCCAGCGTGACTTTCACGGCATTCGCCAGGGCGTTCACGCCGGCCAAAATCCGGTCGCGAGCAGCTGTATCGTAAATGATTTCTTTCGCAGCCATGTTTCAGAGTCTCCTATTCGATGATTCCGAGGATGTCGTCTTCACGGAGGATCAGGTGCTCTTGACCGTCGATCTTTACCTCCGTGCCGCCGTACTTGCCGAACAGGACGAGGTCGCCCTTCTTCACGGCAAGCGGCCGAACTTCGCCGCTATCGAGAATGCGGCCGGTTCCAACCGCTACCACCTTCGCCTCGATCGGCTTTTCCTTGGCGGTATCCGGAATGATGATCCCGCCTTTGGTTGTCTCTTCTTCCTTCACGCGCTTGACCAAAATGCGGTCATGCAATGGACGAATGGCCATTTTTCCTCCGTTTTTCGAGCAGCATTGCCGCTCGTGAGCTCGTTAGCACTCGACGAATGAGAGTGCTGATGGGCGGGCAACCTAGTCACGATGCAAAGGGAGTCAAGCCATGGATTCGGAGTTTCTTGCCGGGCTCTATCGCCGGATTTGCCGGGGAGGGGGACCCCTGCTACCGTCCCGCGTCTATGGCACGCGTCACAGTCGAAGACTGCTTGGAACACGAGGAAAACCGCTTTGCTCTGGTCATCTTGGCCGCTCGGCGGACTCGCCAGATTATCAAGGGCGCCCCGGCGCTCGTTCAGAGCAAGAACCGGCCTATCGTGACCGCGCTTCGCGAAATCGCGGACAAAAAGGTCTACTTCTCCCGCCCGGTCCGAGGAGCGGTCGAGGAGTACATCATCGAGACCAAAGCCAACGATTCCCAGGCTTGAGGCCTAGCGGCCGACGGCCGCATCCGGACGAGCGCCGCCTCGACTTTGCAGGCGGAGATGGCCCTGGGTAACCTAAGGGTGGGGTCATGGCTCGAATCAGTATCATCGGGCCAAGCGGACGGCAGGAGCGTCAGCTCTTCCGGCATAATTCGCTTGGGCGGCATCCGCGAAACACGCACCAGGTTCTGGACCGCGTGGTGTCCAAGGAGCATTGCCACATCGAGCTGATCGACGACGGATACATCCTCAAGGACCTGGGGTCACTGAACGGGACCTTCATCAACGGTGAGCGGGTCGACGGCCAGCAGGCGCTCGCGGCCGGGGACGAGATCACGATCGGTTCGACGCGCATCATCTTCGACCCGCCGGAGCGGACCGGGTCCGTATCCTTCGACGCGCTCCTGAGCGACGAGCCTCGTGAGGCCACCAATCGATTCAAGATCGGAGACACCGATGCAGGCCCGATCATTCGGGCGAAAGTCTCGCTTCTCGCGGACAAGACGTTCTTTGCCGAAGAGCTGATTCAAGACGACGCGTCCCTCCGCCGCGATTACGAGAAGCTCCGCGCGAGCTATGAGGTGACGCGCGCGATCGAGCTCGGCACGAGCATCACGGCGCTCTGCAACAAGATTTTGGAAGTTGCGTTTCGTCTCGTTCCTGCGGACCGCGGAGTCGTCCTTCTGCACAACGAGCAGAACGAGCTCGAGCCGGTTTCGGTGCGGACCGCGGAGGGTGTCGACGGGGACCAAGAGGTCGTCGTGTCGAAGACCGTGCTCGACACGGTAGTGCGCGAAAAGGAAGCGGTGCTCTCACACGACGCGTCCGCAGACGCGCGCTTTCAGAGTGCGCAGTCGGTGATCATGCAAGGGATTCGCTCGACGATGTGCGTGCCCTTGTTGCACGACGAGACGGTCTTGGGTGTCATGCTCCTCGACTCGAAGATCACCACTCATGCGTTTACCGACAAGGACCTCGCGCTCTTCGAGACCGTCGCCAGTCAGGCAGCCATCTCGGTACAGAACACGCTCTTCGCAAAGCGGATCGAACAAGAGGCAGTCATGCGCGAGCGTTTTCGACGCCTGCTGTCGCCCGCGATCGCCGAGCAGGTGCTCTCGGGCGAGCTCGAAGTCACCAAGGGGGGCGAGCTCCGCGAAACCACCGTGCTGTTCGCGGACATCCGTGGGTTCACCGCCATGAGCGAGGAGCACGAGCCGCAAATCGTCGTCGATGCCCTCAATGAGTATTTCGAGCGCATGGTCGAGATCGTGTTCCGCTACGAAGGGACGCTCGACAAATTCATCGGTGACGAAATGATGGTGCTCTTCGGTTCACCGGTGGCGCATCCGGACGACCCGGACCGTGCGGTTCGCGCGGCGCTCGAGATGCAGGCGTCGCTCGCCGACTTGAACTCGCGACACCAATCGCGGGGGCTGCCTCCGTTTGAAATCGGAATCGGCATCAACACCGGCGAGGTCGTCGCGGGGTATATCGGCAGCAGCCAAGCGCTCGAGTACACGGTCATCGGCGACCCGGTGAACACCGGCGCGCGCCTCTGCTCGCTCGCCAAACCCGGCCAGATCCTCCTGAGCAAGGGCACCATCGAAAAGCTGACTGGCGGATTCGCCTTCGAAGAGCTTCCGTCCGAGAAGGTCAAGGGCAAGGCACAGCCGATTCGCGTCTACGAGCTCATCGCCAGCGCCGACCTCGAGTGAGCCGCCGCCCCGCTTGCCGCCCCCGGCAGATATGCGAAGCAGCAAGCAGATGGCCCACCTGGACTTCGAAGCGCCACTGGTCGAGCTCGAGGAGCGGATCGCCGCGCTGAAGGCTTTGACAGACGCCGGCGCGCCCGAAGCCGCGGACATCGACGCGCAGATCTCGAACCTCGAGGCGCAGGCCGAGGATTTGCAACGCAAGCTCTATGCGGACCTCGACGTCTGGAAGAAGGTCCAGCTCAGCAGGCACCCGGACCGCCCCTATCTCCGCGACTACCTGGCACTGCTCGTCGAGGACTTCGTCGAGCTGCACGGGGACCGGAGCTTCCGGGACGATCCTGCGATCATTTCTGGATTCGCGCGCTTCGAAGATGAAATCGTTGCGGTCGTCGGCCACCAGAAGGGCCGCACGGCGAAGGACAAGGCCCTTCGCAACTTCGGGATGGCGCACCCGGAGGGCTATCGAAAAGCGATCCGCGTGATGGAGCTAGCGGAACGGGCCGGCCGGCCGATCCTCACGTTCATCGACACCCCTGGCGCGTATCCAGGGCTGGGCGCCGAGGAGCGAGGACAGGCCGAAGCGATCGGACGCGCGATCGAGGTGATGAGCGGGCTTCGTGTCCCTGTGGTGACCACGATCATCGGGGAGGGCGGTTCCGGAGGAGCCCTGGCGATCGGGGTAGCGAACCACGTACTGATGTTCGAGTACGCCACGTACAGCGTGAT
>JBLYYU010000138.1:0-3761 GCA_048550275.1 Polyangiales bacterium | reverse complement strand
GAAGCCCGCGCGCGGGCTTCGGGAGTCGTCTCGCAGATCGACGATCACGCGCTCGTCGAGGAAGACGACCTGGTAGCTCGTCGGGTATCTGGGGTCCTGGTCGACGGTCCAGAAGTAGTCGTAGTTCAGGGCGCCGATCAGCAAGAGTCGGCCGTCGAAAAACGGCCGCGAAAGGCTTCCGCGGATCTGGAGGTCGTGGCGGCGAAAGAGCTCGAAGGGGTCCGGTCCCCAGTCGTGCCGAATCTGAATCTGGGATGTCGTGCGTGGTTCGAGGAAGGCCGGTCGCCGATACTCGATGCGGAGCTCGTTACCGAAAATGAAGCCACGGCCGAATCGGAAGAAGGGATCTTTGGCGACGATTTTGGGGCGATCTTCGATACGAAGGCGGCGAAAGCCGCCGATGAAGTTCCGGTGCTCGAAGAGCCCGAATAAATGAACGTCAGATATCCGGGTGTCCTGCTGGAGCGTGAGCGTGGAGATCTGACCGCTCTGGACGCCGGCGCCGATACCCCAGCGGATTTCGCGGCCGGGCTCGACGGCGATGTTCACGTCGACGACGCCGGTGCAGAGCTGGTTTTCGTCGAGGCGGGGCGTCGAGGTCACGTTCACCGAAGCAAGCGCACCGAGTGCGTAGACGGCACGCTGCGCGTCGGCGAGGCTGCTCGAGCTGTACCTTTGGCCTTTCTTCAGGTTGGCGACGGCGAGAATCGTGTCGGCAGGGAGGTCTTCGTTGCCGCTGACGGTGACGTCGCCAAGCGAGCAGGTCGGCCCCGGGGCCACGTAGAGCTCGACCGCTGCCTCTCGCGCCTCTCGGTCGATCTCGACGCGGCCCGAGGTGTTGCCGCAGGCGAAGCTCCCTTCCTTGAGCTCACGCCGGATCGCACGCTTGCTGCGCTCGTAGATCGCCTCGTCGAAAGGCTCTCCGTTTTCGAGCCCGACCGCTTTTTCGATCTTGCCTCGCAGGCTGTCGCTTAGGGCTTCGTGGCCGCTCACCGCGATCGAGCGGACGACAACCGGTTCGCCTTCATCGACTTCGATGGCGATTCGGACTTTGCAGCCCTCGCCCTCGCCTTCGGGTTCGCAGGGGGGCGGGCTTCCCGGCGTCGTGATGATTCGGTCGTTGGCCGCAGCCGATGGCGGGTCGAACTCGGTGCTGACCACTGCCGCGTCGTAGTAGCCGCGGGCCTGATACCAGCGCTCGATTCGCTGGACGTCCCGGTCGAAGACAGCGGAGTCGAGGGTCGGCCAGCCCTTGCGGAGCTTCTTCCAGAGGTCGAACGAGACCCGGTTTCCGTCGAAGGGCGGGACGCCGCAGGCAGGGTCTGCATTGGTGCCAAAAGCGAAGGTGACGCGGTCCCGCTCCTGGCTCGCCAGGCAGGCGCGCAGAGCCTCGGGATCGAGCTCATCCATCCCACTGAAACGGATCCGGTCGATGCCGTAGGCATCCTCTGGGATCGTCTTGCATCCGCTCGCCAGAACGAGCAGGAGGCAGATGCATCGCCGGCGAGCCATCTATACTAGGGCTTGTAGCGCGGAGACCCCCGATTCCGCCAGCGAACAGCGTGATTTCGGCCATTTGGCGAGGACGCTGCCGACTGCTAAGGGTATCGCCGCCGCGCCATGAAGCAGTACTTCGTCCAGACCTTTGGCTGCCAGATGAACGTCCACGACTCCAGGCGGATCGAGGAGGTCCTCCTGGCGAGCGGCTACCGCGAGGCCAGCGAGCCGGCTTTGGCCGATCTCCTGCTCGTCAATACCTGTAGTGTGCGGGAAAAGGCCGAGCACAAGCTGATGAGCCTTCTTGGGACGTTTCGGCCCTTCAAAGAGGGCCAACGGGGCACCGTTCTGGCCGTCGCAGGCTGCGTTGCGCAGCAGGAAGGCGAGCGGCTGCTCAAGAAGGCCCCGTTCGTCGACATCGTCCTCGGGCCTGACAACATCCCCGAGCTCCCAGCGCTGGTACGGGACGCAGAACACGGAGCCCCGCCGGTTGCCCGCACGGTCTTCGACATGGATGACCCGCAATTCCTTCGGGCCAAGCCGCATGCCGATCGCCGCGAGGTCACCGCCTACGTCACCGTGATGAAGGGATGCGATGAACGCTGCACATTTTGTATCGTTCCCTATACACGCGGCTCCGAGCGCTATCGACCCGCCGACGAGATCGTCGGGGAGATCGCCGATCTGGTCGCAGGGGGTGTCCGGGAGATCACTCTGCTCGGACAGACCGTGAATTCCTGGCACGAGCCCGGGCCCCAGGCGGAGGCAAGCAAGGCCGCGTCCCGCAACGCAGCCTCCACGTCTAGGTTCCCAGGTCTCCTGCGAAGGATCGCCGGCGAGGTCCCCGAGCTTCTGCGGCTCCGGTACACCTCCCCTCATCCGCGGCACATCACCCCTGAGCTGGTAGCGGCCCATGCCGAGCTCGCGGTTCTTCCAGCGCACGTGCACCTGCCGGTTCAGTCCGGTTCAGACCGGGTGCTGAAGCGGATGGCCAGGCGCTACACGGCGAAGGACTACGTCGCCAGAACCGACGCGCTGAAAGCGGCCAACCCCGGGCTGACTCTGTCCGCGGACTTCATCGTAGGCTTCCCGGGAGAGACCGAAGACGACTTCGAGAAGACGCTCGAGTTGATTCGACGGGTAGGGTTCGTCGCCGCGTTTGCGTTCAAGTACTCACCACGGCCGTATACGCCGGCGCTCAAGCTCGGTGACGAGGTTGCCGAGGAGACAAAGGACGATCGTCTGGCGCGCTTGTTCGCCGTGGTCGAGACGCAGCAACAGGCGCATTTGGGTTCACTCGTTGGGAGCGACGTGGAGGTCCTGGTCGAAGGCCCGTCGCCCGGCGACACCGGTCGCTTTGCAGGCCGAAGCGAGCGCAACGAAATCGTTCACCTGGTCGCCCCCGCCGGGCACGATCCGACCGGCGAGCTCGTGACCGTGACCATCGACGAGCCGTTTCGGCACAGCCTGTCCGGCGTCATGCGCGGTGCGGAGGGCGCGACTGAGCGGGGCCGGCGGACGAGACTCTCCGTCATCGATGATGGAGGCCCAACCTGACCGGGCAATCCGCGTGGGAGAGCATTCGGCCTTGGCGGTTCGCCTTGCTCTACATGGCTCTCATTTTCTCGATCTCGTCGTTTAAGGTCGACGTGCCGGGCGTTCGGAACTTTCCCTGGCAAGACAAGGGCATCCATTTCGTCGAGTACGGGATTCTAGGCTGGCTCTGCGCGGCGGCTTCGATCCGCACCTGGCCGAAGGCTCCCGCCTGGCGGACAGCGGCCTACGCGGTGTTCGTCACCGTGGTTTGGGGCCTTTACGACGAGATTCACCAGGCGATGGTTCCAGGCAGATTTCCAGAGCTTGCCGACTTTGTTGCCGACTCAGTCGGTGCCGTTGCGGGTGCCACGCTCTGTCACCTCTTTTCAAACAGAACTGTGAGCTAATGCACTGGAAAACTGGGCGGTACCATTGACGCGTTCAGTCCCAATATTTAGGGTGTAATAGCTGAGAGCAAAACGCTTCTCGCATTTGAAAAACCAAAGATTTCGCCGATGGAACTCCCCCCCGAATGTCCATCGGCAGTCCCCCGCCGGGTCGCGTCCCCCCCCCTCCAAGCGACCGGGCGACCCTTTTTAATCGGCCGAACAAATCACCGGGGCCCGCTCGGCCGTTTCCATAAGGCTCCATACGTCTAGCCTCCCGCCCAATCGCTGTGCCGCGCATCGCGAGCCGTTCTCCTATGTTCATGGAGACAGGGGATTTGG